>NZ_JRNG01000039.1:0-30008 GCF_000759055.1 Corynebacterium tuscaniense DNF00037
TCCGCGAAACCGTATCGGCTCCGTTTGAAGCGGCTTGCTCGACATTACTGGAGATCAACACACTGTGTCAACTCGCTTGCAATATCGTTTCCTTCTCGCTCTTACGTCCCGTTCACCTTGCGGTAACCGTTCGTAAGGACGGATTCATACAATAGCTTCATTTGATTTAAGAATGCAAACCCACCCTCAAACAGGTCTCCTAGCAGGCGCAACATCAAAACATGGCCAACCTAGAAGTAGGCCGCAATAGGCCCACGCGACGTAGTAATCACGTCGATATCGGTACCGAAGATCTCGGTCAGGACATCCGCGCGAACTACCTGCTCAGGGGTGCCAAACTCAACGATCTTGCCGTCCTTCACAGCACAGATGTAGTCGGCGTAGCGCGCAGCAAAGTTAATGTCATGCAACACAACGATGACGGTGCGACCCATTTTCTCGGCCGCATCGTGCAGGTGGCGCATCATGTCGACGGAGTGGGAGATGTCTAGGTTGTTCAGGGGTTCGTCGAGAAGCACATAGTCGGTCTCCTGCGCGAGAACCATCGCGACGTACGCGCGCTGACGCTGACCACCAGAAAGTTGGTCGAGGTAGCGGCCCTCAAGTCCGGTAAGGCCAAGGAAGTCGATGTACCGGGAGATGATTTCTTCATCTTCGGAGGTCAAACGCCCTTTGCTGTAGGGGTAACGGCCGAAGCCAACCAGCTGACGCACGGTCAGTTTGGTAACAAAGTTGTTCTCTTGGCGCAGGATGGACAGCTCTTTGGCTAGGTCCTTGCCTTTCATGGAGGAGATATCGCGGCCACCGATGCTGACAGAACCAGAGTCTTGGGCAAGCAGGCGTCCGATGATGGTCAGCAAAGTGGACTTGCCGGCACCATTGGGGCCAATGAGAGCGGTCATGCCACCGGCGGGGATCTCCAGATCAATAGGACCAATGGAGACTTGTTCGCCGTACTCCTTCGCGATAGATGACAGCTTGATCACAGCGTCCCCTTTCTCAGAATGACGGCAAGGAAGACAAGACCACCCACCAACTCGATGATGATGGACACGATGCCTTGAGCGTAGAAAATGTGGTTCATCACGAAATATGACCCGGTGAGCACAACGAATCCGATCAACGTGGCCATCGGGAATATATACCGGTGATCGTAGGTGTCGGCGAACTGGTAGGCCAAAGTGGCTACCAGGAAGCCGAGGAAGGTCATGGGCCCAACAAGTGCCGTGGAGATAGCCATGAGCACGCTCACCAGCACGAGCACGTAAATTGCGTGCGCGCGGTGGTTGACACCCAGGTTCACGGCCGGTTCACGGCCGAGCGCAAGAACATTGAGCGTGCGCGAATGCACGTAAAGCAACAGCGCAGCGCCAAGCGCGAGCGGAATGGCCACAGGGAAATACTGCGGGTCAGCGTTGTTCACGGAGCCGAAAAGGCGCGCTGTGAGCACGTCGAATTCACTCGGAGCGAGCATGCGCTGCATGAACGTCGAAAGGCTAGCTAGTCCCCCGCCGATCACCACGCCGATAAGCAGCATCGCGTGCATGTTGTTCTCGCCAGTCAGCAGCCATGAATACAGCAGCAGTGTAAAGCCCACCATGACAACAAGCTGGAGGATGAACATGTCCAGCGTGCGCGCATTAATCAGCCCAGCTGCGCCAAAGAAGTACACGGTCGAGGTGTGAATCGCCACATACAGCGCCTCAAACCCCATGATGGAAGGAGTGATGATGCGGTTGCCGGTCACCGTGTGAAACGCCACCGTAGCCATGCCCTGACACAGCGCAACGATGGCCATGACTAGCACGGAGTTTGCTCGCCTTTCAGCAATCAGCCAGTAGCCACGTGTGCCAAATTCCATCGGATTCTGGTATGCCAGCAGGCCCCACGCACTCGCCGCAGCAATCACAGCGAGCACCGCAAGGATCATCCAATAGCGCTTTTTGCTTGTCGACGTCTGGAACGCCCCCACATTCCTTCCACTATCCGTCTCGATCATGCGCGCACCTTCTTAGCAATCAGGGCCACAAAAACGAACGCGCCGACGATGCCAAGGATCACCGACACTGGCATTTCAAACGGGGCGATAATGGTGCGACCGATGATGTCGCAGATGGTCACCACGGCCACGCCAACGAGGCACACCCATGGAAGGTTTGAGCGTAGGTCATCCCCGCGCACCATGGAGACGAGGTTGGGCACGATGAGCCCCAGGAAGGGCAGCATGCCCACGACCACGGTGACCACACCGGAGGCGATGGCAACAAGACCGACACCGAGCAGCACGATGCGCTCATAGTTAAGGCCAACGTTCACGGCAATGTCTTTACCCAGGCCGGCGATAGTGAGCCGGTCCGCAAAGATGAACACCGCCACCACCACGATGCCCACGGTCCACAGCACTTCATACTGCCCACGGATGATCGAGGTGTACGAGCCCGCAAACCAAATGCCGAGCGACTGGAGCATATCCGTCTTCATGGCAAAGAACGTAGAAATGGAACTAATCACAGCACCCAGCATGATGCCGATGATGGGCACCACCAGGGAAGACTTCAGAGTCACCTTCCTCAAGAAGAGGAAGAAGACCATTGTTCCTATGAAGGCAAAGATCACTGCCACGATCATGCGCACGGTTAGCGATGAATTAGGAATGAAGTACAGCGCCACCAGCAGGCCAAGGCCCGCCCATTCAGTCGTGCCGGTGGTGGTGGGTTCCACGAATTTGTTCTGGGTGAGCAGCTGCATCACCATGCCACTCATGGCCATGGCCATGCCGGACAAGACCAGCGCGATGGTGCGTGGCACGCGCGTGATCCAGAACATTTCAGTTCCTTCTTCGCTGCCCAGGATGTCGTACTGCCCCACCATCAAGGACACTGCGAGCAATGCTCCGACAACGGCGATACCCGCCAGCAGCTTCGTATCAAGAAGCCGCGGGCGGGTCGTCGATAAGCGATGCGGCACTAAGCGGCAGCCTCCCACTGATCTGCGAGAGCATTCAGAATCTCGGTGTACGTAATGATCGACTCATTAGTGTACGTGTCCGACGGAGCGATGTAGATGTGGCCCTCCTTGATGGCGGTCACGTTCTTCAGCGCCTCACTGTCATCCAGAACCTGCTTCGCCGGCGCGGAATCCTCGGTGCGGATCGCGGCATCACGGTCAAGGACGAGCATCCAGTCCGGATTAGCCTCAGCGATAGCCTCCACCGAAATGTCATCACCCTTGTGGTCATCGCTGGCATTTGCAACCTCCAGCGCCGGAGTCAGACCAAGAATGTCAAACAGCGGGCCCCACGTACGGCCAACCTTCGGTGCAACGTAGCCGATCTCACCACCGGAGACGTTTACCGCCATGACCTTCCAGTCCTTGTTGTATGCCTCGCGGGCGCGCTCAAGAGCCTTGCTGAAGTCATCGGCCATCTTCTTGGCATCTTCCTCCTTGTCAAAGATCTTGCCCAGCGCGTTGACCTGACGGAGGAACTCCTCATCCAGTGGCTGATCCTTGCGCGGCTCCAAGTCCACGAGAACTGCATCCGGAACGAGCTTCTCAATCTCCTCGTTGTACTTGGTGAAGCGCTGGCCAGAAACGATCACCTGCGGGTCAGCCGCGACGATGGCCTCCAGGTTCGGCTCGCGGTGGTTGCCGATGTCCACGATGTCCTCATCATCCGCAATTCCCGGAATGGTCTCCGGCACGAGTGCACGAGCAGCCGCAACCGGCTTCACGCCCCACTCATCCAGGATCTCGAAGCTGCGGTTATCCAGCGCGACGACGGACGTCGGGTTCACCGGAACTTCCTTGGTGCCCTCGTTGTCCTCAATGGTGACAGTCTTTGCCTCGGCTGCAGCCGAGGTCTCCTTTGCCGCATTGTCATCAGTCTGCGCACAGCCGGCGAGGGTGAGCGAAGCAGCGGCGAAAAGGGCAACAGCAGCGCGCTCCGGACGGCGGCCTGCGAGCCAGGATTTACGGGACATGATACTCCTTGTCCATCAAAAGTTTGGTAAGCGTTGCCTAACCTACCATATGTCCCAGGAGAGTCAATACCCTCTCACAAATAAGGCCTAGTAGATGGCTGACCAGTGGTTGGCCAACTCATTGAACATCTCCGTGTACGAGGTGAGTGTCCCCCCATCAGGCATAGAATAAGGAGCCACGTAAATATTGCCCTTCTTCACCGCCGGAACATTTTTCATCGTGGGATCCTTGTCCAACTGCCTGATTGCTGACTGATACTCCCCCACCTGCTCCAGCGGTGACGGCTCACTCACCAAAATCACATCCGGCTTGTCTTGCATTGTCACCGGCGTGAGCCCCACCATCTCCATCACGGGACCGAAGATCTTGCCTCCATCCTTGCCCAGTGGCACCAGCTTGCCATCATCAACCTGAATCACCGCTGCTGTCCAGTTCTTCTTAGCAGCTCTTCGTGCACGTTTCAGAGCCGCGCCGAAATCATCTTCCAGCTGATCAGCTAGTTCCTCACGGTCGAATATCTTGCCCAGCACCTGCGCTTGGCGTACCAATTCCTCATCCAGTGGCTTCTCCGGCCGCGGGGCAAGGTCAACCACCGCGACCCCACTAGAAATGTCTGCGATTCTCGCCGGCCGGTACTGGCTATGTGCCCCCATGACAACTAAATCCGGCTCCAAGCGCGCAACTTCTTCCGGGGTCGTACAGAAATCAGACTGAACCCCCAGGTCATCCAACAACGTCGATATTCCGAGGTCAAAGGCCGCAATCTTCCGAGGCCTTAACGGCACAGTCTTCGTACCCGAGTTATCGGTAACTTCTACCGTGCCCCCCATCCAGTTCGGCCTTACCTTGGCTATGGCCGCTGCCGACGCCGCCGCCTGCCTTGCTTCACTGCACGCGGCCATCGCCGGAAAACTCACCACACACAGTCCGCAGCAGACCAATCTCTTCAGCCAGTTCATGCGCACCGGGATCCCCCTCTTTCACCTAGCCCAAGCGCACGAATTCGCGCGGTCACCTTAATGTTTTAGCACAGAGGAAACCCCGGCCCTCCTAAGAGAACCGGGGTTGTGTGTGGAGATGCCGGGAATTGAACCCGGGTCCTTCGCCACTGCACCAGGGCTTCTCCGTGCGCAGTTCGCACAGGATCTCTGCTTGGCCCTCCGGATCAGGCGAACATGTCCGGATGATGGGCCCAGTCAGTGAAAGTTGTCCCCTCCAAGCACCTCACTGACACGGTGAGAGGGCAAGCTCCCTAGTCGATGCCAGGGTCCGGGTCGGGAGCAAGCCCGGCCTGACAGACACGCGGTCGCTACTTAGGCAGCGAGGGCGTAGTCACGCTGAGAGTTCTTCTCTGCGTTTATGAAGTGCTGCGACGCTTAAAGTCGGTGGTCTCCAGCCTGCACCGGCACGCTTCCCCTGGATTGGTCAGCGAAGTCGAAACCAAGTCATCCCCTTGATTTTGACGTCCTGCGCGGTGAGAAACCGTGCAGGAAGTTCAAGATTACTACGCCAAGCCGGATGGGGCAACGCGCAAAAATTCGACGGTTGCGCCAGGGCCAGCATCGACGGCGAGGCGGACGGCGCGCGCGACGTTCGTGGCGTCCATCTTCGGGCGGTCGCCGGACTGCGGGCCAGCCAGCATGTCAGTGTCTGTGCGGCCTGGGTGGATGGAGGTGACGCGCACAGCGCCCTTCTCCTCCAGCGCCAACGTGTCGGTGAAACCTTTCAGCGCGAACTTCGACGCGCAGTACGCGGAGTGCTCGGGCACACCATGGAAACCGGCACCAGAATTAATCGCGATGATCAAACCATTCGAGCGGCGCAGCGCCGGCAGCAGTTCACGGGTCAGGATGACCGGGGCAAGGAGGTTGAGGTCGAGGGTTGCGCGCCAGATGTCGTCGTCAAGCTCCTCAAAAGGCCCCTTGTGCAGCACACCCGCATTGAGCACGAGGACGTCAAGCTCCTCGATGCCTCGCACTGCCTCACGGATCGCAGCCGGATCGCGCAGGTCAACCTCAAAAGGCTCGGCGCTGGGCAGCTTATCGACGACCCCCGCTGCATCCCGCGACGCCCCCGCAATCACGTGGTGATCCTTGCCCAGCTCTTCCGCGATCGCGCGGCCGATACCGCGGGTTGCGCCGGTGATGAGTGCCTTCTTCATGCCTTGATCCCCTTAAACTTCCGGCCAAGCTCACGCGCGATTTCACGGTCTTCCGTGCGGCGCTTAATGGCCTGGCGCTTGTCATAGTCCTGCTTACCTTGGGCAAGCCCCAATTCCACCTTGGCAAGCCCGTCCTTGAGGTAAAGCTTCAACGGCACGAGGGTCTTATTGCCGTCGCGGATCTTGCCCTCGAGCGAGTCGATTTCGCGGCGGTGCAGGAGCAACTTGCGGGTGCGGCGTGGCGAGTGGTTCGTCCACGAGCCCATCGAGTACTCGGGGATGTGGAGATTGCGGAGCCAGACCTCGCCGTCGTCGATAGTTGCGTAGGCCTCGACGAGGGAGGCCTTGCCATCGCGCAGGGACTTGATCTCCGTGCCCTGGAGGACAATCCCGGCCTCGTAGGTGTCCAGAATCGTGTAATCATGCCGCGCTTTGCGGTTTGCGGCGATAACACCCGCGCCGGGAGATTTCTTCTTCTTAGCCATAAGTTACTTACGAACGTAGGAGCGCAGCGCCACCTGTGCAACCAGCCCGGACACCACCAGGGCAGCCAAACCCACCAACGGCATCACGGTCCACACCGCTGAATTTGGCAACTTGGCTATAAGCAGGTTTTCGTAGACCTTGCCAAGCATCGGGTCGATCAGCTGAGACTTAGTCAGCCACACGCCAATCGTGGCCACCACGGCGCCGATGAACACGGAAACCACGGCCTCCAGGACGAATGGCGCCTGGGTGAACCAGCGGGTAGCGCCCACCATGCGCATAATGGAGATTTCCTCACGGCGGTTGTAGGCCGCCAGCTGCACCATGTTGGAGATAAGGAAGATCGCTGCCAGCGCCTGGGCCGCCGCCACAATGAACGTGGCGTTACGGAAAGAATCCATCGAATCGGCCACGCCACGCACATCGCTTGCCTGGTCCGCGATGAAGGTGACCTGTGGCTTATCGCGGATCGCTTCAATCGGCGCTGTGTCAGCCGGATCCGTTAGGCGCACGTGTAGTGCCGCCGGCATCGAGTCGCGTGATGTCTCCTGCACCAACACCGGATCAGACTTGCTGAACAGCTCCGCGAAGCGCTCATAAGACTGCTCACGGTTGCGGAAAGTCACTGATTCCACGCGGTCATCAGCCTGTAGTGCGTCGCGGATTTCGGCACAGCCTGACGATGTACAGTCCTTGTCCGACGCGGAGATCTCCTCATCCAGCTCCACCATCACTTCAACGCGGTCCAAGTACAGCGTCTTAGTCTCGCTAGTCACCTGGGAAATCAGGATGCCGGCACCGACAAGCGCCAGGGACAAAGTGGTGGTAATAATAAGCGCGATAGTCATGGTCAGGTTGCGTCCGAGACCACGGAACCCTTCGCGAAAAATGAAATTCCAGTTCACGTCAATCCTCCCTAGCTTCCGTGAACGCTGTACACGCCGTGGTGGTCATCGCGCACAAGCTTGCCCAAGTGCAGCTCGATCACGCGCTTGCGCATGTCATTGACAGCGCGGGCGTTGTGCGTGGACATCACCACAGTGGTCCCCAACCGGTTAATCCGGGCGAGCAACGCCATGATGTCGTCTGCGGTGGAGGGGTCAAGGTTGCCCGTCGGCTCATCCGCAAGCAACAACGGCGGGCGGTCCACGAAGGCACGGGCAACGGCAACTCGCTGCTGTTCACCACCGGAGAGCTCACTGGGCATCCGGTGCGCCTTCGCATCCAGACCCACTATCTCAAGCGCTTCCGGCACGAGTTTGTTGATCTTGGACTTCGGCTTCCCAATCACTTCCAGCGCAAACGCCACATTGTCGTACACGCTGAGTTTAGGCAGCAGACGGAAATCCTGGAACACGTAGCCGATGGACTGGCGGAGCTTGTTCACTTCCTTGCCCTTCAACGCATTCACATGGAAGTCGTTGAAGTAAATATCCCCCGACGTCACGTTTTCCTCACGGATCATCAATTGCAAAAACGAGGATTTGCCCGAGCCGGACGGCCCGATAAGGAAGACGAATTCGCCGTTTTCAATGGTCAGCGACACATCATCCAAAGCCGGACGCGTTGACGTCGGATATGTCTTAGTTACATGAGAAAAGGTGATCACTTCAGCCACACTACCCGTTACGTAGCTGGGGGTGGCATCGAACCGTATGACGGCCGGATCGCGCTAAATAGCTATGCCACTACCCGGCCCGCATCCACCAACTTAGCTGCCTTATCAGCTTTGGTGGCAGACCAAAGAAGGATGACAATTTGCACAATGATTGTGGCGACCGGGAGAACGAATTGAGATCCCGTAACTACGCCATTGTCCGGTTTGAGAAAAACAAAAGCTAAGACCGAGAACAGTGCGCCCATAAAGCCAGTGATTGCCACTGCATTTAGGTATGGAATGGCTGCCTTGTGCCCTTCGCTCCATGCTGCATCGGACATGAGCGTGGCCTTCGTTCTGATGCCGATTGCCCCGTTGCGCTCCAAGCTACCTTTTTTGATAGCACCGCCCATCCCAAGCGATAGAAGCGAAAAAAGCAGCGCGCCAACGACCAAAAATACGTAACCGAACATAACCTCAGCTCCTTATGAGTCTTCTTGCTGTTGCTCCGCCATCCGCCAACGAATCCCGGCCTCCAGGAAGCCGTCCAGGTCCCCGTCGAGGACCTTCTGTGGGTCGTTGACCTCATAATTCGTGCGTAGGTCTTTGACCATTTGGTACGGGTGCAGAACGTACGAGCGCATCTGGTTGCCCCAGCTGGCGTTGCCACCGGCGCCGAGCGCATCCATTTCGGCTTTTTCTTCTTGGCGCTTCTTTTCCAGCAGTTTGGACTGCAGGACGTTGAGTGCGGAGGCCTTGTTCTGGATTTGGGATTTCTCGTTCTGGCAGGTCACCACGATGCCCGTGGGAATGTGCGTGATGCGCACGGCAGAATCAGTCGTATTCACGGACTGGCCACCAGGCCCGGAGGAGCGGTACACATCAACGCGGATGTCTGAATCCGGAATATCAATGTGGTCCACTTGCTCCACCACGGGCAGGACTTCCACCTCAGCAAAGGAGGTCTGGCGGCGGCCTTGGTTATCAAAGGGAGAGATGCGCACGAGGCGGTGCGCGCCCTGCTCGACGGAAAGTTGACCATACATGTACTCGCCGTGGACAACGAAGGTAGCGGATTTAATACCAGCTTCCTCCGCATAAGAAATGTCGTAGACGTCAACTTTGTGCCCGTGCTTGTCCGCCCAGCGCGTGTACATGCGCATGAGCATCTCCGCCCAGTCGGCTGCATCCACACCGCCCGCGCCGGAACGAATGTTCACCACTGCCTCGCGCTCGTCGTATTCACCGGAAAGCATGGTGGTCACTTCCAGGCTGCTGATGGTGGCGGTAAGTTGTTCCAGTTCATCGTTCGCAAGCGATGCGTCGCCTTCTTCTTCGGCGAGTTCGTAGATGACCGGGAGGTCGTCGATACGCTGACGCAGATCACGTACCTTCCGCAATCGTGCCTGCACAGCTGATAGTTCGGTGGTGATTTTCTGCGCGTGGTCTGGGTCATCCCACAGGCTGGGGTCCGCGGCTTGGTCCTCGAGTTCGCGCGCGCGTGATTCCAACTCCTCGAGGTCCATGACCTTCTCAATCGTGGTCAGCGTGGAATTCAAGGAGTCAATGCGGGCGGAAATCTCGGGCTGCATAGGTGCGAAGTGTAGTTGACAGCGCCATAATGGCTGCCATGAACACATTGACTGCGGGATTCATTAAAGAGAATTTGCTTGTCGACGACACCAAGCTCGCCAACGCTCTCACCCGCACCGCCGGCCGCCTTGCTCTGCGCATGCGCGCTGAGGGGCTAGAAACTGCCCAGAAAACCTCCGTGTCTGATGTGGTGACGCAAGCGGATACTGCCGCCGAGCAGTTCGTTGTTGAGGCGCTGACGGCACTGCGCCCCGAGGATGGCCTGCTTGGTGAGGAAGGCGCCGCCAAGAAATCCACCAGCGGCCGCACGTGGGTGATTGATCCGGTAGATGGTACCTACAACTTTTCGTGCGGTTCCGATTATTTCTGTTCCGCGTTGGCGTTAGTGGAAGGTGATCCTGCTGAGCCGAAGCAAATTGCGGCCAGTGCGGTGACTCGCCCAGCGTTGGACACCACGTGGGTGGCTGAAGACGCTGGCGCTTCTGTCAATGGCACTCCCCTTCCCACGCTGCGATCTGCCCCACTGGAATCCCTTGCGCTGGCCACCTACCTGCACCCCCGTGACATGAACAACGCCGCTATTCGCGACACATGGCTCGATGCCGTGAACCGCGCCGCCACTGTGCGCATGTTCGGTGCTGGTTCCATCGACTTGGCCACCGTAGCCAGCGGTGGAGTGGGCGGATGGCTCCAGCATTCCGTTCCCGCCTGGGACTGGCTGCCTGGAAAAGCACTGGTGGAGGCAGTGGGTGGCCGCGCCGAGCAGATCACCGCGGGTGGAGTGACCTGGAGTGTAGCCGGCAATCCCCAGCTAGTGGCGGATGTTCTAGCTAAACTTGAGAGCCATGTCTAACTACTCCGACGATTTGGCACTGGCCCTTGAACTGGCGGATACCGCCGACGGCATCACCCTTGACCGCTTTGAATCCTCGGATCTCTCCGTTGATTCCAAACCGGATATGACTCCGGTGACGGATGCGGACCTCGCTGTTGAGGCTGCCCTGCGCAGCCTCCTGGAGGATGCCCGCCCCGCCGATGCTGTGCTCGGTGAGGAATACGGTGGCAACGTCACCTTCTCCGGCCGCCAGTGGGTCATTGACCCGATCGATGGCACCAAAAACTTCGTCCGGGGCGTGCCGGTGTGGGCCACCTTGATAGCCCTGCTTGAGGACGGTAAACCCGTCGTCGGTGTTGTCAGCGCCCCTGCGCTTGCCCGCCGTTGGTACGCCAGCAAAGGAAGCGGCGCGTGGCGCACTTTCGGCGACGGTGCTGTACGGAAGTTGTCTGTGTCCGGGGTGGACCGGGTGGAGGATGCATCGTTGGCGATTTCGTCGCTAAGCGGCTGGCATGATCGCGGCCTGCGTGAGAATCTCATTGCGCTGACGGATACGACGTGGCGTCTGCGTGGCTACGGCGACTTCTTCTCGTATTGCCTGGTTGCCGAGGGTGCCGTGGATATTGCTGCAGAGCCGGAAGTCTCCCTGTGGGACCTGGCGCCGCTAGCGATCCTGGTGACTGAGGCCGGCGGGCGTTTCACTTCCTTGGCTGGTGAGGATGGCCCGCACGGTGGCGATGCCCTGGCCACGAACGGCCTGCTTCACGAGGGCGTTCGCCAACGCCTTACGCGAGCCTAAAACCCTGCCCCGGCCCCGGTGCGGCGTTGAGGTCCCGCATCACGGCGTCAATATTGCGCGAGACCGTCGGCGCGTGAAGGCCACCCTGTAGAGGTGTGTGGCACGACAAGTTCACCGGCTGTGGCAGCATCCCACCGTTGATCATGCCGACCAACCGGTCCCCCGCATACACCGGGGCACCGGAGTCTCCCGCCATCGCGCACACCTGCGTGACGTGGCGGGCCGGCTCAGACGCCCACACCACGCCGCAGGTCACGCCCGTGGCATAGCCGTTCTTGCACAGCGTGTCACCGGTCTTAGCCCAGCCACCGAGCGAGCGGATCGTCGTGCCGTTGTAGCTGCCCGTCACTTCCGCATTGGGGCCAAGCTCAATCACGGCGTAGTCCAGCGCGCCATTCTTGCGCACGATGCGGCCCGAGTAGCCAGCCTCCAGCGAATCCGCCGCGGCCACCAGCTCCCCCACGTTGCCGCAGTGGCCGGCCGTCAGCGCGATCTTCCTGCCGGCCGCATCCCAGCCAGCTGCAGTGACGGTGCACATGCCGAACTGTCCCACGTAAATCGGCGTGCCGGGCCCGTATAGCGATGTGCCCCTGCCCACCGCCGCACGGGCCGCGGGGTTTACTGGGTTGGCGTCAAAGAACGACCCCGGCACACGGTTGAGCACCCGGTCCGCAAACGGCTTGCCCGCCATCACCTTGGACACCGGGTCCGTCTTCCAGTGGTAGTTCGGATCCACCTGCGCATTGGCCACCGCGGGCACCATGCTGAGCAGCAGCGCTGCCGCCACAATTCTTCCGGCACGTTTCATCCTCGGCCCCTTCCTGCCTGGTAATTTCGCACTAATCTTGTCACACCTCTTGTCCTTTCCCGGTGAGCCCACCCCCAGTACTGTTACTGTGGTGCGGGTGAATCAACGACTCATCGTTCCTGACCTTGCCCGTGGCCTTGCATTGCTGGGCATCGCCATGGCAAATATTTCCACTGCCTGGATCATCGCTGACATGCCTGGCGCGACTGGCGAATATGTCGGCTGGGTCCAGCCCGGCAATGTGGCCGACCAAATCGCGGCGATGTTTGCCGCCATGTTTGTCCACGTGCGTGGCCTACCCATGTTCTCCACGCTGCTTGGCTTCGGTGTCGGCCTGATCACCATGAGCCTGTCGCGGAAGAACTACCCGGTAAAGAAGGCCCGACTCGTGCTGGTGAAACGGTACGGCATCCTGGCTCTCTTCGGCCTTGTGCACATGTTCTTCATCTTCAACGGTGACATCATGGTCTCCTACGGCCTGTGTGGCATGGTTCTGGGCTTGCTCATTGCCGTGCGCACAAAGATCTTGCGGATCATTGCCTACTGCTTCATTGGCTTCTCCATCTTCATGGCCTTCCTCGGCGCCGTTGGTGCTGCATTCGGTCAGGACCTGATGCTTCCCCTAGAGACGACGGACAACTTCACCACCCCCGCTGAGTACTTCATCGATAACGCCACCTGGGGCTTCATCATGCTCATCAATGCGGTGATGGCTAACGGTTTCCTCCTCGGCGTGATGCTCATCGGTTTCATTTGGGCTCGCGAAGGCGTGCTCGCTGACGTCAACGCACACCGTCGCACCCTGATCATCTGGTCCGCCCTAACCGTGGCCGTCATCCTTCTCATTGGCATCCCGTTGGGTCTGGCCTCCATCGGCGTGTTCAGCGGGCGCGTTGAAGCCATTTTCATTGCCCTCAACCAAGGCTTCGGCATGATCACCGGTCCCGGCATCCTGGCCATGCTCGCGTTAGCCACCCAGCGCCTGCATAACAAGGTCCCCGTGGTGTTCTACCCCTTCGTCGCACTGGGCAAGCGTTCCATGTCCGGCTACATCATGCAGTCCATCCTCTTCATCGTCACAGTCATGCCCTTCGGCCTCGGCCTGGGCCTCGAATCCGGCGTTGCCATAAAGCTGCTCATCGCCACCGGCATCTGGGCAGTCACCCTGATCCTGGCCACGATCCTGGAGGCCACCAACACCCCGGGCCCCTTCGAGTGGGCACACCGTCACCTCTCCTACGGCAAGACCGGCCGCTTGGAGCCCTACACTGTTGCTCATGCTTGATCTGCGCTGTTATTTCATCACCGGCCACGGCTCGCACGAGCAGATCGTGGAAACCACCCGCCAAGCCGCCCTCGGCGGCGCCGGCATGATCCAAGTGCGCAGCAAACCCATCAGCGCCCGCGCGCTCTACGACCTGGGCCTCGCCGTCGTCACCGCAGTGCGTTCAGTGAACCCTTCCACGCACGTGCTTATCGACGATCGCGTCGACGTCGCCCTCGCCCTCCGCCCCCACGGCGTGGCTGGTGTCCACATCGGCCAAGACGACCTAGACCCACGCGTGGCACGGGAACTGCTTGGCCCTGACGCAATCATCGGCCTGACCACCGGCACGCTTTCACTCGTTGAGGATGCGAACCAGTACGTCGATGTCATCGACTACATCGGTGCCGGCCCCTTCCGCGCCACCCCGACCAAGGATTCTGGCCGCGAACCGCTGGGCCTTGCTGGCTACCCCGACCTCGTCGCTGCCTCCGAGCTACCTGTCGTGGCCATTGGCGATGTCACCGTCGATGACGTGGCCGACCTCGCCGCCACCGGCGTCGACGGCGTTGCCATCGTGCGCGGCATCATGAACGCCGCTGATCCACGCGCCTACGTGGAGCAGGTCCTGCGCAACTTCCACTAACCGGCGAACGAGTCTGAATCACCCCCGTCCTCCGGGACCGGCATGCACTCATAGTCATCGTCCCGCACTGGCAGAGAGTGGCTGTAGGAGACGAACCGCGCCCCGTCCCGGAAATCGAAGACGATGTTGTGACGATCTCGCTGGATCTTCACGTAGCCGTCCGTGACCAGCGAGTGGCAGCCGGAACACAGCGGCAAAAGGTTGTCCAAGTCCGTCATGCCACCATCTGCCCACTCGCGAATGTGGTGGATCTCCATGAAGCGCCGATGGATGCATCCTGGCATGGCACACTGGCCACCCCACATTGCCATCAGCGCTTTGACTTGCTTGTCTGTGGCCAGCCGTGAGGCCCGGCCGACGTTGAGGACCTGCCCATGCCGGTCCACGATGTTCAGCTTCATTAGCGCGTTAGACACGATGTTCTCCAGTGCGGTGGACGGTGCCCCAGCATTGTTAGGCAGGTAGGCGTTACCGTCCACCGTCATCATCACGTTCACCTGCGCAGCTGGTGCGCGCAGCGTGTTCTTCGGGTTCGTGCGCACGATGTTCACCATTCCCATGAGCGCGTACATCATTGCCCGTCCGGTAGGGAGCCCGAAACTGGATTTGTCCCGCTTCGCAAGCTCCTTCTCCTCCTCTATTTTCTGGTCGTAGAGGTTGGCGATGCCGGCTTCGTCGATAAGCTCGGCAAGCTCTTCTTCCTCCGCGCAGTACGCGAGGTGCCCGATCTTGAGTGCCGCTGCCAGTGCTTCCCCGTCAGCGGCGTTGAGTTTTCCCCACACGTTCACGTCGCCGTTCTCATCCTGGCTCAAGCGGAGATAATGCTCCGGGTAGTCCTCACCCGTGCCCTTTTTCGGCTTGCCGGCGAGCGCATGCTCCAGCCCGTGGTAGCCGAGCTCCATCGCACGATTGACCAGCTCAACCTCATTTTCAGGGGTGAGATATTTGAGCAGGAGGCGCACCACGGAATAGCTGAGCTTGCCCTCCTCGAACATCAGCTTGAGGTACGGGAAGTTCTCCAGCTGCCGCGCAACCGCAACGTATTCGTGGGCGGTGGAATGGGATATGCCTAATCTTCGGATTAACCACGCGCCCGTGCTCGTAGCACCGAGATCCTGGGCCAATCCGAGGTTGTCGAACTCAGCTATCTGCGCCAAAAGTGACGCTTTGCAGCGCATCATCCTGGTGTAAGTGTCAATGATCCCCGCACCCATATGCGCAGCTAGAAGGTTCGGTTCCGCAAGTATTGCTGTCATGGTGTCCCCTTGTTGGTTCGTTGTGAAGGTGTTGTGGGAACACCATACAAAACGAGTACGACACAATTCGAACAGCAATTCGAACACAACCTAAGAGAATGAGTCCGCATTGCGGACTCCCTGGGGCTTTGTGTTCACGCCAAAACGTAGGCCTCAGACGCGCCGCAAAACACATCGAGCACGTATTCGAAACTAACCTAAGAAAAAGAGTCCGCATTGCGGACTCCCTGGGAAAACTAATCCTCCATCTCCGCGAAAGCCTCCTCCACGGAGTCATGCTCTTCACGGGATTCCTCCCACACTTCCTTCGCAGCAGAGAGGTTCACGATGATGATGATCGCTGCGACGATAATGTCGAACCAGGCGGTGGCCCACACGAAGGTGAGCAGGCCGGCGAGGATGATGAGGACGTTGGCCAAGGCGTCGTTACGCGCTGCGAGCCACGCCCCCGTCGCCAGCGACGAACCCTGATCGCGAAGGCGCAACAAGATCACGGCGCAGATCAGATTGACCACGAGAGCGCCGAGCGCGATGCCAGTTAGACCCGACGGCGACGGCGGCTCCGGGTTGATTATCTTCAGAACTACGGTCACCAGCGCGGCAACAGCCGGAATAAGGATGAGGCCGGAAAGAACAGTGCCGGCCACGCGACGCTGAGAAGCTGGCCACGCCACCGCGAAGAACACAAGCATGTTGATTGCTGTGTCTTCGAGGAAGTCTGCGGAATCCGCGAAGAGGGAGGCTGAGCCGATCGCGATGGCGGCTGCGAACTCGACGAAGAAGTAGCCGAGATTCAGCAGCGCCACGATCAGAACGGCGCGCCGAATACGCTGTTCAGTCATGGTTAGTAGCTGCTGAACCCGTCGTCGGAAAGCGTGTGCTTTTCGTCGCCAGTTATCGCCGGGTTGAAGATAGAGACCAGGATCAGATCCTCGTCTTTGCCGCCACGCAGGTAGTGCGCGTCGTGCTCGTCGAGGACGTAAATCGTGCCCGGGGTGATCGGGTACACGTTGCCCTCGGTGTCCTCGACCTCGCCGGAGCCGGCGATGCAGTAGCAGGCTTCGAGGTGGTTGCGGTACTGCAGTTTGGACTCGGTGCCGGCGCGCACGACGGTGTGCGCGACAGCGAAGCCCATGTTGTCTTTCGCGGTGAGCACGCGCTCGGAGGTGCCGCCACCCCACTCAACAGTTTCGACATCTTCTCGGGAACGAATGAACATGAATCTCCTTCCAGTTACCCGTTCCACGGTACGCGTAAGCTCGTGGGCATGATTCTTGCCATCATCACCGCAGAAGTTGCGTTCTGGCTCTGTTTGTTTGGCGGAATGTTCCTGCGCTACGCCCTTAAGTTGCCTAAAGCAGGAATTGTGCTGCTAGCGGCAACCCCCTCATTGACCTTGCTTTACTCGTTTACACGTTTTGGAGTCTGGCCGATACGCACCACGCAAATTTTTTCCACGCGTTCGGCGCTTTCTACGTCGTTTTTTCCATTGTTTTCGGCAAAGATCTGGTTCTCGCACTGGACAAGAAGTGGCGTGGTGAGACAGAGATCAGTGGTGAGGGCTTCAGCCGCTCGATCCGCGACAATCTGATACGCGCGGTTATTGCCTCCGGGATCACCATCCTCATCCTCGTAGCCATGGTCTTTGTTACAGGCATCGCCGGTAGTTTTTGGTTGTTCTATTGGATCATTGCTATGGCGTTTCTGCCGGCCTGCTGGTGGACAATCGATAAATGGGTGGAAAGAAGGAAAGCATGAAGGTCGCAGTAGTAGGCGCAGGAATTATTGGCTTATCGACGAGCCTCACCCTCGCCGACCACGGCCACCAGATCACCGTGTACGACCCAGCACCAGCTAGTGGTGCCACGTGGCATGCGGGAGGGATGCTCGCCCCGGCTGCGGAGGTGGTCTACCAGCAGGACCCGCTGTTCCCACTGATGATCGCGGCTGGGAAGTGGTATCCGGAGCTCATCGCGCTCATTCAGAAATACACGGACTCTCCCACCGGCTACCGCACGGAGGGAACACTGGTGGTGGCCAAGGACCGTGCGGATAAGACACATCTAGAGGAGCTGCAGGAGTATCAGCAGCTGCACGGGATGACCACGGAGCGCATCACTACGCGGGAGGCCCGGAAGCTGGAGCCGGCACTCGCCCCCGCCATTAGCGGTGCCGTGCACATTCCGGGCGACCACCAGGTGCGCCCGCGGCTCATCGCGGCGGCACTGCAGGAAGCGTGCCGCAATGCCGGGGTGACGTTCGAGGCGGAGGCGGTGAAAGATGTCAACGATGTCGCAGCTGATCAGGTGCTGCTGGCCAACGGTTTGGGGGCGCGCGAAACAACGGGCTGGTTCGAGGGCACGAACCCGTTGAAGCTGCGCCCGGTGTACGGCGACATGGTGGAGCTGCGCGTCCCGGCACACCAACGGCCACTGGTTGAGCGGGTCATCCGCGGGTTCGTGGAGGACCGACCGATCTATCTCATCCCCCGCGAAGACGGCACGCTGACCATCGGCGCCACCACCCGCGAGGATGATCGCCCTGAGCCGCAGGCAGGCGGCGTTCTGCAACTGCTGCGGGACGCCAGTGAGATCGTGCCGGGTATAGAGGAATGCGACATCATCGAAATCCACACCGGCGCCCGGCCTGGTTCCCCGGATGATCTGCCCTACCTCGGCCGGGTCAATGACCGGGTGGTTGTATCCACCGGCTACTTCCGCCACGGGATCCTGTTGGCGGGGGTGGGGGCTAGGTGTGGGGCGGAGATCGTCGAGAAGCTCAAGCCCTCCGTAGACTTGGAGGCCTGTAACCCGCTGAGGCACAAGGAGAACAATGAAGCTGACAGTGAATAATGAAGCGGTCACCACGAAAGCGACCACCGTGAAGGGCCTGCTGGAGGAGGTTCTGGGCGACGTTCCTGCTGGCACTGCCGTCGCCGTCGATGGGAATGTTGTACCGAAGTCACAGTGGGACACGCATGGACTGGACGAAGGCGCCCGCGTGGATATTCTCACCGCTGTTCAGGGAGGCTAAACGTGCTGGACATTGCCGGCAAGCAGTTCAATTCCCACCTAATCATGGGCACGGGCGGAGCAAGCTCGCAGGACATGCTCGAGCGCGCGCTCGTCGCGTCGGGCACGGAGTTGACTACGGTGGCCATGCGGAAATTCGCCGCTCCCGCAGGCGAGTCTGTTTTTGATCTGCTCTCCCGCCTCGGTATCGCGCCACTGCCAAACACCGCGGGGTGTCGCACCGCGCGAGATGCGGTGATCACGGCGAAGCTTGCGCGTGAGGCGCTGGGCACGGACTGGGTGAAACTAGAAGTCATCGCCGATGATCGCACGCTCCTGCCCGATGTTGTGGAGACCGTCGATGCGTGCGAGATGCTTATCGGCGAAGGCTTCACCGTCCTCGCCTACACCTCCGACGACCCTGTCGCGGCGAAGCGGCTGGAAGACCTCGGTGCGGCTGCGGTCATGCCACTGGGCGCACCAATTGGTACCGGCTTGGGAATTTTGAACCCGCACAACATCGAGCTGATTTGTTCGCGGGCAGAGGTGCCCATCCTCATTGATGCTGGTGTGGGCACTGCCTCCGATGCGGCGCTAGCGATGGAGCTTGGCTGCGACGGTGTGCTGCTGGCTAGTGCCGTCAACCGCTGCCAAGACCCGGTGTCTATGGCGCAGGCGATGCGCCTGGCCGTGGAGGCGGGGCTACTTGCGCGTGGGGCGGGGCGGATTCCGAAGAGGGAGCACGCGGTGGCATCCTCAAGCTTTGATGGCCTAGTCAGCTGGGCAGACCAGGTTTTGTAACCGAAAACTCCGTAGAATGTAACTAACGGGGTCACACGGACCCCCGCGCTACACCAAGGAGTTCCACCATGAAACGCACAACAACGGTTCTTGGCACCGCGGTCCTTGCCGCCGGACTTGCCACCGCCGCGTTCGCTCCGAATGCGGCAGCTAATCCGAACTACGTCTCCAACGCCAACAACACCGTCCGCTGCTACATAACGGAAGGTGAAACACTCTGCGTCAGCGACATCGGCCGTGACGCACAACCGGAGTGCAACCCGCCGGGCCATCTGATCCCAGCCGTGTCCATCCAGCGTAACTGGGTGGGCACCAAGTGCTGGAACCAGGGCTTTGACGGCCAGCCGATGCGCCTCAACCCGCTGCAGATTCACGTCAACGGCAGCCGGGTTGTCATCCCTGGCCTCGCGGGCGAGCTGTATGTCCTTGACGTGGCAAAGCCGGCACTGGTTCGCGCCGGCTCCCACAATGCAGTGCTGTTCGCCCTCTAATTAGTCCTGCTTGGACTCAGGCGTCTCACCGTCCACCACGAGTGCTTCGGTGAGGCGCCACGTCTCGTTCTCGTAGTCGTACTCGAGCTCGGGGCGGTCAATCTGGTTGCCTTCTTCGTCATAGCCAGGGGCCGGCTTGGCTTCGGCTTCCTCATATTTCTCTGCCGTGTCGGTCTTCTCCCACTTACGGGAACGGAAGCGACGGTCAGCTGAAGCATCGTCGCTCATAGCCTTGATCAGCGCGTACATCATGATGAAGTACACGAAGAAGAATGGCAGGGCGATGATGATCACCACTTCTTGTAGTGCCTGAATGCCGGAGTCGTTGATGAACAGCAGCGCTGCTGTGACCACACCGACGGAACATGCCCAGGCGACACGGTAGTAGCCCGGGGATTTTTCTTCCTCACCAGTGGCAAACATGTCCATGACCATCGCTGCGGAGTCGATGGATGTAACGAAGTAGAACACAATCACAGCCAGGGCGACCGTGCCGGTGACCACGTACAGCGGGTACTGCGCCAGCAAGGTAAATAGTGCCTGTGGTGTATCGCCGTCTTCCACGACAGGGCCGGTGAGCACACCCGGGTTCTCCTTTTCCACCTCAAGGGCAGCGCGACCGAAGGTGGCAAACCAGATGATGTCAAACATGGTGGGCAGCATGATCGTGCCGCCGATGAATTCGCGGACGCTGCGGCCACGGGAAATGCGGGCGAAGAACATGCCCACGTACGGCGACCAACAGATAGTCCATGCCCAGTAGAACGCGGTCCAGGTGGCGTGCCAGCCCGGGTTCTCACCGTTTGAATCCACCCAGAACATCAGCTCCGGCAGCGAGTTGGCGTAGATGCCAAAGGATTCCGTGATGTGCCCAATGATCTTCAGTGTTGGGCCCGCGATGAAAAGAAACACCAGCAAAGCGATCGAGCCAATGATGTTCAGGTTGGACAGCAGCTTCACGCCCTTATCCAGCCCGGTGGCCACGGAGATGGAGGCAGCCAGGGTGATGGCAATGATGATTACCAGCTGCACCCACGTCACCAGCGGGACGTCGAACATGATGTTCAGGCCAGCACTAATCTGCAGCACGCCAAGACCAACGGAGACGGCGAGGCCGAAGACGGTACCGATGATGCCGACGGCGTCGAGAAGCTTGCCTGGCCACTCGTACACTTTGGAGCCGAGCAGCGGAGAGAACATCGAGGAGTAGCGCGCGGGCATCTTACGCTTGTAAATGAAGTAGCCCATAGCCAGGCCAGGCAGGGTAAAGATCACCCACATGTGAATACCGAAGTGGTAGTAGGTGAACTCAAACGCTTGGCGGATGGCGCCGGGGCTCATGGATTCAAAGTCGCCGCGCGGCGGGTTAAAGGAGTGGTGCAGCGGTTCAGCCGCACCCCAGAACATCAGGGTTGCGCCCATGCCGGCGGCAAACAGCATGGAGAACCAGACGGGGAGGGAATACTCCGGGTCATCGTCATCATCGCCGAGTTTGAAGTTGCCGTATTTAGATACGAAAACAACAATGAGGAAGACGAACACCGTGGAAACACCACCGATGTACAGCCACGCGAAGTTGTCCATCATCCAGCCGGAGACCTGCGAGTATGTCGCACGGGCACGCTCGCCGAAAATGATGGTGGCGGCCACGAAGATGGTGATGAACCCCGCGGCAACACCGAAGATCAGAGGGTCTGATTGAAATCTAGGTTTCCTAGGCATGCCGATCAAGCTTATGTTAAAAGCGTGACTATCGCCCATCAGATTCCTGAAAAAGAGTTTCAACGCACCGCTCGCCAGATGAATTTGCCGGGTTTCGGCCCCGCGCAACAGGCAGCGCTCCATGCCGCACATGTGCTGGTCATCGGGGCGGGCGGCCTCGGCTGCCCCATCATGCAAACGCTCGCCGCGACGGGCGTGGGAAAAATTTCGCTTATCGACGATGACACCGTCGACCTCACCAACATCCACCGCCAAATCCTCTTCGGGGCGGAAGACGTCGGCCGGAAGAAGACGGAAGTGGCAGCCGAGCGCCTGAAGGCGTTGCAGCCCGACATCGAGGTCACCATCATCGACGGCCGCATGACCACCGATAACGCCGTGGAACTCCTCGACGGCATCGATGTGCTTATCGACGGCTCCGATACCTTCTCCACCAAATTCCTCGCCGCCGACGCCGCGGAGATCACCGGCACTCCCCTGGTGTGGGGTTCCGTGCTGCGCTACCGCGGTGACGTGGCTCTGTGGTGGTCCGGTCCAGGCGCCCCCGAAGACGGCGTGGGCCTGCGCGACCTTTACCCCGACCAACCCGATGCGGACTCTGTCCCCGATTGCGCCACGGCCGGCGTGCTGGGCGTGACCACCTCCGTTGTGGGAGGGCTCATGGCTACGGAGGTGGTGAAGTTCCTCACCGGCATCGGGCAGTCCGAGGTGGGCAAGTTGATGATGTATGACGCGCTGGGGGCGCACATAAGCGAGTTCAGGGTGACGCGTGACCCGGAACGCGCACTGACAACCTCCCTGCGTGCGAGCTATGGCGAAGTCTGCGCCATGCCCGACGGTGCGCCTGACCTGCTCGCGCAACTGGAGGCCGGCGAGGTGATCCCGCTGGACGTGCGCGAACCGCATGAGAAAGCCATCGCAGACTTGCCCGTGCCCGGTCGGCTACTGCCCACCTCTGACCTGGAGATCCAACCGTGCCTAGCCGCTGATTTCCTCGACAGCGTCGATAACGGCTCCCGCGTGCTTGTCTACTGCGCCTCTGGGATTCGCTCACAGTGGTTCGTGGACACCTTCGAGCCATTGGCGAAAGCGCGTGGCATCGAACTAGTGAACTTTCCCGGCGGAGTCAACGGGATTTAAGGCTGCTACCGTGGGAGCATGACTAACACCAAACTCCCCCTGTCCACTATTGATCCGGATGGCCTGCTGGAATACTCCGCAGTGTTCAGCGACCGCTCCCTGAACCACATGTCCGCCCGCTTCATCGGTGTCATGCAGGAACTCCAAGCCATTCTGCGCGAGACCTACAACGCCTCCTCTATGGCCGTTGTCCCCGGTGGTGGCACTTTTGCCATGGAGGCCGTGGCCCGCCAGTTCGTCCGCGACAAGAAGGCGCTGGTCATCCGCACCGGTAACTTCTCCTACCGCTGGACCCAGATCTTTGAAACCGGCCACCTCACCGACTCCGCCAGCGTGCTCAACGCGGAGCCGACCGGCGATGCGCAGCGTCCCTCTTACGTTCCGCCGGCGGCTGAGATCGCCACCGCGCGCATCCGTGAGGAGCGCCCCGCCGTTGTCATCGCCGCGCACGTGGAAACCGCAGCCGGCCTGGAGCTGCCTAAGGAATACATCGCTGAACTGGCCAAGGCCACCCACGACGCTGGTGGCCTGTTCGTCCTCGACTGTGTCGCCGCCGGCACCAAGTGGGTGGACATGAAGGAATGCGGCGTGGACATCCTCATCACCGCTCCGCAGAAGGGCTGGTCCGGCTCCCCGTCCACCGGCTACATCATGTTCTCCGAGGCAGCCCGCGCGGAGCTGGACAACACCACCTCCGACAGCTTTGCCATGGATCTGAAGAAGTGGACCGCGATCTCCGAAGGCTACGTCGCCGGCTCCGCCGCCTACCACGCCACCCTGCCCACCGACACCATCCAGCACAACCTGGCCCTGATGAGGGAAGCCAAGGAAGTCGGGCTGGCTGCGCTCACAGAACGTCAGGTGGAGCTGGGCACCAAGATCCGCCAGGCGCTGGCTGATCGCGGCTTCGTCTCCGTCGCCGCCCCGGGCTATGAGGCCTCCTCCATCGTGGTCATGCACGCCACCGCCCCGGAGCAGTCCAGCGGCGCCGCCTTCAAGCAGGCCGGCATCCAGATCGCTTCCGGTGTGCCGCTGCACGTTGGGGAGCCGGAGAACTTCTCCACCTTCCGCATCGGACTCTTCGGCCTGGACAAGTGGGCTGACGTTGATGCCGCCGTTGCCCGCTTCACGGAGGCGCTGGACAAGGTCGACCGCTAACCAAACGTCAGCGAGTACAACTTCACGCCTGCCGATGGCCGGATGCGCAGCACCCCATCGGTGGGCGTGTCGCCTTTCACTAGGTCCAGGGTGCCGTCGGTAACCTCGAAGGTCTTGGTGGAGCCGTCTGGGTATTCAACGTCGACCGTCCCCTTTCCGGACACCACCAACTGCACCCACGCGGCATGCACGTTGATATCCATGTAGCCGCCATCGGCCTCCACGGACTCCTGCCCCAGCGTCCACTTCCCGGACAGCGCGAACATGTACGTCCCCGGCGCGGGCTGCTCGCCGAAGTCACGCGGGCCATCGATGTAGTCCCGCTGCGCTGTGTACTTCGCACGCGCCGTGCCCAGGTAGGTCTCGGGGTTACGGTCCTTCGTGCCCCTCGTCCCTTCTTGCTTTTCGACGACCTCCGGCAACACCACCCCCGGCTCCGCCTCCCGCAGCAGCTGGCGGATGAGCTGCTCCGTCTCGGCATACGAGCCCTCCCCTTCCACGATCTGGCGGACATTGCCATCCTTGTCAATGAGGTAGCGCGCCGGCCAGTAGCGGTTGTTGAAGTTCTTCCACGTGGCAAAGGAATTATCCTGCGCCACTGGGTAGTGGATGCCTTCCTTCTCCACCGCAGCCTTGACGTTGTCCAGGTCATGTTCGAAGCCGTACTCCGGGGAGTGTACGCCGACGACGGTGAGGCCGGCGTCGCGGTAAGCGTCGTAAAGCTTGGTGATGTGCTCCCCTGCCCGCTGGCAGTTAATGCAGGCATACGCCCAGAAGTCCACGAGCATCACGCCACCGTCGTGCGGGCTTGGTGGCTGGTCGGTGTTGATCCAGTTCTCCAGGCCAGCGAATTCGGGGGCGGGGCCGCAGTCGTGGAGGGTGGAGGGGTCGGAGCGTCGACAAGCATTGAGTTCACCTGTACCCAACGCATTGGTAGCGAAGTCTGAGTTCTCAAAACGCTGCGACAGGCCCGCCGTCCAGTTCGGCAGCGAGCGCTGAATAGCGGCCGGCGCATTGAGCGCGAGCGCGAGCGTGAACACGAGCACGATCGCACCAATCGCGCGGCGGTGACGTTGCACCACGTCGACCTTCTCCCCGATCTTGTTGCCCGCGAGCGCGAAGATGAACAGCGGCAGCGCGGAACCCAGCGCGAAAGCCACGGTGAGCAGCACCGTATTCCAGCCGATCTCACCCGTACTACCCGCCACCGTCACCGCGGCGAGCACCGGCCCTGCACACGGCACGTACACCGCACCGAGCGCCAACCCGATAACAAAACCACCCTTGTCCTTGGCATTCTGCTGGAGCTGGTACGGGCGCGGAATGGCATCAAAGGGCTTCTGCACGATCGCACCGATCTTCGGGAAAATCATGCTCAACCCGACCAGGCACAGCAGGACAATGCCCGTCCACCGCAGCACCGACGGCGGCAAATGCAACGCGCTGAGCAACAACGAACCCAGCAACGCAATCACCGCAAAACTAATGGTCAAACCCGCCACCACGTGCGATGGTTTGCGGCCCACACTCACACCGAGCACCACCGGCAACACTGGCAAAATGCACGGCGAGAGCGCTGTGATCACCCCTCCGATAAAGCCGACGAGAACAACACTGAACATCTCAAACGTCCTTACTTCATTGCGTTTTCCTGACACCCGGAACTACGGAGCCACCCACTTTTTCGGATTGGTCCAATCCGTCTCCGCGGGGTGCTCCGTAGTACTTCATGACGGGCCAGAAAACTGCGCCCGCAACACCAACCCAATGAAGGAGACACCATGTCTATCAAGCGCACCATCGCCACTGCCACCGCCATCGCCATCGCCGCAGTCAGCCTCGTTGCCTGCAACGACTCCGCCGACAAGATGGACAAGATGGACGGCTCCATGACCCCGAGCTCCAGCGCCATGATGAGCGACTCCATGTCCAGCGAAGAGAAGATGTCTGACGACAAGATGATGTCCGAGGAGAGCATGGAGCCCTCTGACTCCATGATGAGCGACTCCATGATGATGGAAGAATCCAAGTAATCCATGACCCGGGTGTTAGATTTGGAACTTGTGGATCTGGATAGTCTGTTAGACGGCGTACGCGCGGGTGATAAAGTCGCGTTCAGTGCGCTGTATGACGCCATCGCGCCACAAGTTCTTGGTCTAGCCACTCACATTCTGCGCGACCAGGCCCAAGCCGAAGAGGTCACCCAAGAGGTGTTCGTGGAGGTGTGGCAGAAAGCCCACACTTTCGATCCGGCTCGGGGCAGCGCAAAGTCGTGGGTACTCCGCCTGGCCAAGTCGCGGTCTATTGACAGGCTGCGGAGTTGGCGCAGTGCGCAGGCCCGCGATACGGAAGACTTCAACTTGCAGCTCACCACGTGGGTCGCTCCCGCTGAAGAGGAAGCCGAGCAGCGGCTAGAATCGCAGGAGCTGCAAGAACTCATTGATTCGATTGGGGAGCCCCACCGCAGCGCGCTCATGTTTGCGTACTTCGGGGAGTACACCCACCAGGAAATCGCCGATGCGACGGGTGTTGCGCTGGGCACCGCGAAGACGCGTGTGCGCGACGGGCTGCAGAAGTTGCGCAAGGCAGTGACATTGAAAGGAGGCCTGTGATGGATAAGGATTTTGAGGACCTGTTCAATTCCGCGGCCTCACCAGTCACACCGCCGCCAGAGCTCAAAGACGCGATCTTGCAGCGTATCGACGCCACCGAGCAGCCCACCGACCTCACCACCGCCCGGAACAATCGCCTCAGCCGCCGCCTCATGGCCGCTGCTGCCGCGGTCGTGCTGTTTGTCGGCGGTGGCGTCGTGGTCACCCAGTTCAACGACAATGGCGCCACGGAATCCGTAACTGCCCAGGGCATCGAGGAGATGCATGCGGTCATGGGTGCTGAGGATGCTCGCCAGGGGCAGGCGGATGCCATGGGCGCAACGCTGGACATCGTGCTCAGCTCCGACATGGGCAAGGGCGGCGCCATGGTCAATGGCCAGCCCGCACTTGCGGACGGCATGGGCGCCCAAGTCTGGGCCGTCATGGACGACGGCGCGATGGAATCCGCTGGCGTCATCGGCCAGGAACCCCACGACGACGTGTGGATGCCTCTGCCCGGTGGCACCACCTCCGTGCTCGTGACCGAGGAAGTCGCCGCCGGCGCCGAGCAACCCTCCGGCACGGTGCTGGCAAAGGTGCAGCTCTAGCCCCTCCTACCCCAAAACCAGCTATTCAGATCCAGCTTTTCGCCGCTTTTGGGCCTATTAGCTGGACCTAGATAGCTGGGTTTAGCCGGCGATCAGTGCAGAGCGGTCAGCGCAAGGCGGGGAGCACGTACTCGATCAACTCGTCGATCTGCTCCTCCGCAGAGCGTTTCGACGACCTAAAGTTCACCATCACGTGATTGATCCCCACCTCGCGCTGGGTGTGCAGCAATTCGATGAGGGCATTGCGGCCCAGGCGGTAGCCGAAGGTGCCGCCGGAAGCGGGGGCGTCGGGGTCCTCGTGGAGGTCAAGCCACAGTGATTCCGCGAAGGGTTTGAACTGGTCCGGGCCCACAGCTGCCTGCCAATTGCGGACATTCTGTCGCTGAATCTCCAGGCCCTTGTGGTACATCAGCCAGCCGTGGGTGTGCTCCGCGCGCCACTCCAGGGTCTGCTGGCAGGAGCCGGTGGCCAACAGAGGGACTTCGCGGGCGATGGGTTTGGGCACGACATCAGCGCCGCCCATTTTGCCGCCGGACCAGCGGATGGGGGTGGCGGTGGTGAGGGTGGCGCGTCGATAAGCAGCAATTCTTTCGCGGAACTCTTCGTCGCGGTTGCCTTTGTCCTGGCCGAAGGCGGGGAACTCCTCCGGGCGATCGCCGGTAGCCACCCCCATGAGGAAGCGGCCGCCGGAAAGCCGATCAAGCGTGGCGGCGCGCTTGGCCAGCAGCAACGGGTGCTGGAAGGGCACGACGATCGCAGCAGTGCCGAGCGCGATATCAGTGGTCTGCGCCGCGATGTAGCTCAAGTACATCCAAGGGTCGTAGACCTGGCCGACGTCACCGAACGTTTCGACGCGCAGCGGGATATCGCGGACCCAAATGGCGGCCACTCCCCCGGCCTCTGCCTTGCGGATGAGGCGCAGCTGGTTCTCCAGGCTGTCCTGGGGGTTGGCCTCCGCATCCTCCTCGATAGGCAAGGACAGGCCCACAGTGAGCTCACCTTGCTGGAAAGTGCGCTTGAAGCCGGGGAGGTCGGTGTATGGGAGGTCCGAAAGCTCAAACATGCCCCCAGCTTAGAAGAACTGGGAGACCACCCCGAAGAGATCGCTCACGATCGCATCCGAGCTGTACTCGCCGAAGATCTCGCGGGCCATGTCGCGCTTCTCCTCCTCAGGCTTGTAGAGTCCTGCCAACTTCACCGAGGAGACAATGAAGTTGATCAGCTCTTTGACCACGGAGAAGGCATCGTTGAGAAACCCGGACGGGTTGTCGCTGGGGATGTTCTTGACCACGTCAGCCGGCAACTTCTCCACCAGGCTATCGATAAAGCTCATAGGTCCCGCTCCAGTCTTTTTGTTTGGCTACACGTTCTTGACTTTCAGAAAGATTACAGGTGCTCAGCAGGTTTGGCGCGGCAAACGGAAAACTTGCGCTAGAGCACCACCCAGCCAACGAGCGCAGCGCCAATCACCACTGCCCACGGCGGCACCTTCCAGGAGGTCAGCGCGGCGTAGCAAACCACAGCGATGCACAGCGTGGCCGCACCCGTGATGCCGGCAGTGAAGACCGGGGTGTACAGCGCCGCGCCGAGAATGCCCACGACAGCGGCATTCGCCCCAGCCAAGGCTGCGCCAGCGCGAGGGGCGTGGCGGATACGCTCCCAGAACGGCATCGCGCCGAGGACCAGCAGTGCGGCGGGCAGGAAGATCGCAACGGTGGCAATGACGGCACCGAGCAGCCAATTCGTGCCCTCCATACTCGCGCCGAGGAAGGACGCAAACGTGAACAGCGGCCCTGGCATGGCTTGTGCGGCGCCGTAGCCGGCCAGGAACGTGTCATGGTCCACCAGGCCCGGCCCGACGGTGACGGACTCAAGCAGCGGCAACACCACGTGCCCGCCGCCGAAGACGAGAGCCCCGGCGCGGTAGAACGTGTCAAAGATGCCCGCGCCGGTCGTACCGATGAGCCGCGCAACGACGGGCAGGGCGAAGAGCAGGACGAAGAATAGCGCCAGGCACACGATGCCGAGAGTGCGCGAGCCACTCCCCTGCGCGGTCTCCTCCGGCGTCTTCTCCGCGCGCAGAAACAGCAGGCCAACCGCGATGCCAAGCACGATGGCAGCCACCTGGATCAGCGGATGCGGGACCAGCAGAACCACCGTAAGCGCCGCCACCGCAATGGCCGCGTGGATCTTGCCGGTGACCAGACTCTTGGTCATCCCGTACACCGCCTGCGCCACCACGGCGACGGCCGCCGCCTTCAGGCCAAGGAGCCAGCCTGCCCCGCTGATGTCACCCAGCTGCGCTACCCCCAATGCGAAGGCCACCATGAGCACCACCGACGGCAGCGTGAAGCCCACCCACGCCAACAGCATGCCCAGGTACCCGGCGCGCTTCAGCCCGATCGCCATGCCCACCTGGCTCGACGCCGGGCCGGGCAGGAACTGACACAGCGCCACCAGGTCGGCGTACTGCTTATCCGAAAACCACTTCCGTTTCTCCACGAATTCATCGCGGAAATACCCCAGGTGTGCGGTCGGCCCGCCAAATGAGGTGCAGCCGAGGCGGGTGAAAATGCGGAGGACTTCCCAGGGGGACGATGTAGCTGGTTCGGTGGCTTTCACGGGGTCAACATCTACCAGACCTATGCCCACCTGACCTGTTGATGAAGGGGTGGGACTAGCGTTAGTGCTATGACGTTGCCAAAGTTCGGTCCCGCTTGGGCTGGCGCTTTAATGGGAACCTCGATTGCGTCGAGTTTGACTGGGTTACATGGATTTCATGTAGCCCAGCTCGTTTTTGCGCTCATCGCGGCGGGGCTCCTCGTTGTGTTCACGGTCGGCGTGCGCAATGAGCCGCCCCGGCACCAGAACATGGCGGCGTGGGGCATGTACACGATGGGCCTGCTCGCGTGCGGCTCAGCGTGGACAGCACTCACGGGTAACGATGTGTTCCAGCTGATCAGCTGGTGGATCGGCGCGCCACTGGCCATCATCGTGTGCTTGTGGCAACTCTGGGGTTTGTGGAAGCAGTCCCACCACTACACCGAACCCGCGTTCCCA
>NZ_JRNG01000040.1:0-28222 GCF_000759055.1 Corynebacterium tuscaniense DNF00037
TAAACCGAATCCGGATTTGTTGGATTTGATTGCCTCTGGTGCTACTCCTACCCAGGTAGCCAGTGCGACTGCCCCGTCACTACCACCAGTCGGTGCACTAGGTGGCGCACTAACTGGCGGTGCCGGTGCGGCTGCGGGTGCAGGTGCGCTTGCTGGTGGTGCAACCAGTGCTGTTGGCGGGCTTGGTGCAGCCGGTGCTGTTGGTGGGCTTGGTGGGGCTATGCCTTTTGCCGGGCGTGGTGCCGCAGGGTTGAGCGGTGGTGTCGGTTCCGGTGCAGGCGCAGGTGGTTCTGGTGCGCTAGGTGCCCGGGGTGGGTTTGGCACCCCACCAGGAGCCGGTGGCGGTGCAGGTACCGGTGGTGTGGGGCCAGCACCAGGCAACGGGCCAGGAGCCGGTGGTGTGGCTGCTGGTAGTCCAGGTGCAAGCCCACGAACCGGCGGAGCTGGCGGTGCTGGTGCTGGTGGGTACGGTGTTGGTCCTGCTGCTGGTGCTGGCCGCGGTGGCCGAAACGGACAAAACAAACGTGGCCGGGTACAAGCAGTGACCTCAGCAGTAGAACGTGAAGGCAACCTCAAAGCACTCCTTGGTGAAGCACCCGAAGTCGTCCCCGGAGTCATCGGGGCATGGGTACGCGAACCCAAACGCTAGGCATCCTCGGCGAAGATTTCGGCGACGGCGCGGCGGTCGGGTTTGCCGGGGCCGGTGGTGGGGATCATACGGAAGTGGCGGAGATCCTTAGGTATTTGCCAGCGGGGAAGATCATCAAAGGCTTCGAGGATGACTCCTAAGTCGGCGGAGCCGGAGTAGGCGGCGCAGACGCGGTGGCCGAAGCGTTCGTCGGGAACTCCGACAACGCAGGCGCCGGTGACGCCGTCGAGGGTGAGCATGAATTCCTCAAGGAGTTCTGGCTGCAGTTTGAGGCCGCCGGTTTCGATGAGGTTGTCAAGGCGCCCGTTGACGGTGAGTGTCCCGTCGGTGAGTTCACCGGCATCGGAGGTGATAAACCAGCCAGGTTCGGCAAAGGCTTCATGGTCGGGCAGGTTGCGGTAGCCATGCGCGATCATGGGGCCGCCGAGGTGGATGCGGCCATCGCGGACGCGAACGTGGGCGCCGGCGATGGGTCGGCCGTCGTATACGCAGCCGCCGGAGGTTTCGGAGGAGCCGTAGGTGGTCACCACGTTGATGCGCAGTTTGGCTGCCGAGTCGAGCATTTTCGGGTTGATGCGGCCGCCGCCGACCAAGATGGCGTCGAAAAGCCTTAAGGCTTCTATGCCGGCGAGGGTGCTCATGATTTTGTTGAGCTGCATCGGGGCGAGCGAGGTGTACATGCGGTCGCCGGTGGCGGCAAGTGTTTCGGTGCGTGCGGCGAAGTCTGCGGTGTGGAAGCCGTCGGTGAGGTCGATAAATTCTGGTTCGACGCCGGCGACCATGCTGCGCACGAGGACCTGCAGGCCCGCGATGTGGTGCGCTGGCATGGCTAGAAGCCATTGGCCCGGGCCACCTAACGCCTGGTGGGTGGCATCGGCGCTGGAAATGAGGTTCACCGGCGTGAGCTGTGCGCCCTTCGGTGTGCCCGTGGAGCCCGAGGTGGCCACCACCACTGCGATCTCATCTGCAATGGACTGGCCCGCGCGCATGCTCACGCGGAGTTTGTCTGCCCGCGTCGGATCATTGGTCGGGACGGGCAACACCGCACATTCACCAGAGATTGCCGCTTCCAGGTCGGGCATGATCGCTAGCGGATTAGCCAGGTCAACGGGGAGTAATTCGAGCATGTTGGGCACGCGCGTCATCCTAGCGTGAGTCAATCTCCTCCTGTGGGAGGAGGAGCCAGAGTGGGGTGGCGGGATAGGCTCAGGTTCGTGCGTATGAAATCCGGTGAGCTCGTGGTCACTTCGTTGGCGGCTGGGTTGGCGCTGGTGTACACGGTGCCGCTGTTCACTGGCCATGTGGCTACCCAGGATTGGGTTCAAGTGCTTTTGTCCTGGTGTTTTGTGGGGGCGCTGTCGCGGTGGCAGAGGAACCCGGTGGTGTCATCAGCATTGATGGTGGGGTTGAACGTGGCGTGGTCGGTGCTGTGGGTAGCTGCACCGACGAATATTGGTTACACGGTGTGGGTGGTGTTGGTTCCGCTGGCGGTTTATACCGGACGCCGCCACGCCCAGGACATCCACGGCGGCAAGAGGGGTGGTGGATCACATCGTGGGATGTGGCGTGCCACGCTACTCACCGCGGTTGCGGCAGCGTGGTGTTTCATTTCCCCGTTCATGTGGACGTGGGGCGAGGACTTCATCCTGTTTTACCGGCGGCCGGCTGATGCAGCGTTGACGTTGTTGTTTCACTGGGCGGTCATCGCCGTGGCGTATCTTCTTGCGGCGAGTGGGGCTGCGGAAGAGGAGGCGGAGAAGCATAGGTCGCGTATGCGGGAGCAACGTTTGGTTGCGGCGCGGGAGGAGGAGCGGCTGAACACGGCCCGCGATATTCACGATGTGCTGGGCCATTCGCTGACGCTGATCAAGGTGCAGGCTAATGCGGGGCTGGCTGCAGGGACGGAACGAGAATCGCTTGAGCTTATCCGGGACACAGCGGGGGACGCGCTTGCGGACATTCGCTTGCTGGTCAAAGGGCTACGGGATGAGAGGCCCGGGCTCGCGCCTGCCGTGACGGCTGAATCGCTTCCAGCGGTGATTGAGCGTTTTCGTGCCAGTGGCATGACGGTCACGCTGGATGCGCCGGAGCGGTTGAGCGTGCCTACTGTGACGGCCCAGGCGCTCAACAGGATCGTCGCGGAAGCGCTCACCAATGCGGTCAAGCACCAGGAGAATCCGGTGGCGCGGGTTGCGGTTGAGCAGGGCCCGGAGGCGATCGTTGTGACGATTGCGTCGGTGGGCCGTACGCAGCCGCAGCCGGGAGCGGGCACGGGGATCGTCGGTATGCGGGAGCGTGCACGCGCGACGGGCGGGACCTTCGAAATTGAACACGAAGACAACAAGGTCACTGTCACCGCAGTGCTGGGAGTATGAGATGCGCATTTTGCTTGCCGACGATCAACCGCTCCTCCTCCACGCCCTCACCACCATCCTGAACGCACAACCGGATTTTGAGGTGGTGGCCACCGCTGCTGATGGTGAGAATGCGGTGGAGCAGGTGAAACAACACGACATCGATGTGGCTGTGCTGGATATTCGGATGCCAGTGCTTGATGGGATTTCCGCGGCGCGTCAGATCATGCCACTTGGGCCGAAAGTGATCATGTTGACCACCTTTGATGATGATGCGTTGGTGAAAGCTGCGATTGAAGCCGGCGTTCACGGATTCCTGCTCAAGGACGCTGATCCGGAGGTGCTGGCGGAGGCTATCCGTACGGTTTTTCATGGTGAATCTGTCCTGGCTAGCGGTGTGACCGGAAAGGTGTTGGAGTGGGTGCGAGGTGGAGTGCATGAGCACACTGCTTTAAGCGATCAGCAGAGGCAAGCGCTTTCCTTTCTCACCCGCCGTGAAGTGGAGGTGCTGGCCGAAATTGGAACTGGAGCAACGAATGCGGAGCTGGCTCAGCGGCTATTTATCGCGGAGACCACGGTGAAAACACATGTGAAGAATTTGCTGCACAAGCTCGGTGCGCGTGACCGAGTTGCGTTGGTGCTCCTTGCACAACGGGCTGGAATAGTGGACTAGAAAATCCTCCCGTGGGGGGATTACACATCTGACCTGGACCACAAAGATGGTGTGCATGATCAGTTCGCACCTTGCTTGTTCAGATATTTCCGTCACTTTCGGTGACCACCGTGCTTTGAACGATGTGGCGCTGACAACGTCACCTGGTCGTGTGCATGCGCTGCTTGGGCCGAATGGTGCTGGCAAGTCCACGTTGATGTCGGTGCTGCTTGGCCTGATTAAGCCCGATCATGGCAGCGTGACGTTGATGGGGCAGCCTTTCAAGCGATCCAAATTGCGTTGTGTTGGGGCCTCTATCAATGACCCGGCGTTTTACGGCCACCTTAGTGCCCGCGACAACCTGCGGGTACACACAACATTGCTCGGTCTGCCGGATTCGGAGGCTGATCGTGTGCTTGAGCTTGTCGGGCTGGAGGCCGCGGGGAAGAAGAAAGCGTCGAATTTCTCCACCGGCATGAAAGGACGCCTGGCGTTAGCGCAGGCGCTGCTCGGAGAACCACCAGTGTTGGTGCTCGATGAACCTCAGAACGGCCTTGACCCGGAGGGCATCGCGCACCTGCGTGAGTATTTGAAGGACTATGCCCGTGCTGGGCGTACCGTGCTGGTCAGTTCGCATCAGCTTGGTGAGGTCCTTCACCTGGCCGATGATGCCACCGTGATCGCCGATGGCACCGTGCGGTTTGCAGGCGAATTACGCGAGCTTGGCCCGAACCTGGAGGAATCCTTCTTCCAGCTCACCCGTGGCACTGCTGCGAACGGGGAGGTGCTCTAAAACAATGCGGGAACTGCGTGCTGAATGCATCCGTGCGAAAGGCTCCGTCCTGTGGTGGCTCGCCGGCAGTGGTCTAGTGCTGGGCTTAGTCCTGTCGGGAATGTCGCTGGCCGGCGTTGTTGAAGACGCTTCCGACATGCTCAACTGGCAAGCATTGCTGGTCACGGGCATGCTCGCGCCGATCGCCGCACTGTATGCGGGGCTGGTGGAGCAACGGGAAAAACAGTCGCGCTCGGGCGGAACGCTGTGGCGCCCGGCATCGCAGCATGCGACACGTGCTGCCCGGCTCGTGGTGGTGTGGGTAGCGCTTGGTTTGTTTTTCTTGCTTGATTTCGGTGCGACATGGGCGCTTGCTGCGCTTTTCGGTCTCGAGCACGCGGCGCGCGTCCTATTGATCGGGGTTTTCACGTGGGTCGGTTCGCTCGGTGTTGCTGGCGTAGCTGCGGCAGTGAGCCGCCGCTACGGTCTTATCGTTGCGCTCGCTGGTTCCCTCATTTGGCAGTTCCTCGGCTATTTCGCTGAGCGTGACTGGTGGTGGCTCAACCCCGGCGCGTGGCCTATGCGTCTCGTGCTGCCCACGATGGGGCTGCACTTCAATGCAACACCATTGGAGGCAGATTCGCCGTTGCGGTATGAGTCACCGTGGCCGGCCTTCGCTCTGTGCGTGCTGCTCGCCGTGGTGGGGATGGCGTGCACAGTGCTTGTTCCAGCGCGGTTGACTCCTCTGCGCTTGCGTCGCAGGGCCGTCCATGCGGTAACCGTGCCGGTAGCTGATAACCCTGCAATACCCGCTGTGAACCGTCCGGCCGCCGTGCCACACCTGGCAGCACTTCGTGGCATCCATCGCGCTGCGTTGAACCCGGCGGTGATTGGGTGCGTGGTCTTGTCCGTGCTGGTCATGCTGTTCGCACTGCGCTACGACCCATCCGTACGCACGGGCCTGTTCACCTACGCGATCCTGCCCGTCGGTGCGGGTCTTCTCCCAGTACTCGTGTGGCCGCAGTTGCGGCCGGCCTGGTCGCTCATGCAGATCGAGCACGCGCGCGTCCGCGCAGCACTTCTTGGTTGGCTGCTCATTGTGGTCGTGCTCGTTGCGCTCGTTGCCACGGTGACCTGCGGGGCAATGCCTATCGACGCTGCCCGTCGCCTCCTCCTTGCCACCTTCATCGGTGGCGCGATGGCATTCCTCTCACTGGCCGTTACTGTTCGTTGGGGCGTGGGGTGGGCACTCGCTCTGACACTGGCCGCGACCATTTTCTCCGCCACGATCGGCGGCGATGTTCTCGCCGAGAGCGCACTCTGGATTATCGCGCCGACAGCATGGCCGGAAACTGCCACGACCCTAACGCGTTTCGCTATCGCTAGTGTGTTGGGTGCGGCGCTCTTCGCGGGAAGTATGGCTTTGGCCCACCGGTGGCTGCGCGGATCACACGTGCGGGGTTGACCGTATCTAGTTGACCTATCTAGTAATAGAACGGGAACTCGTCCCAGTTCGGCGGGCGTTTTTCCAGGAAGGAGTCGCGGCCTTCCACCGCCTCGTCCGTCATGTAGGCGAGGCGGGTGGCTTCGCCGGCGAAGACTTGTTGGCCCATGAGGCCGTCGTCAAGCAAATTGAAGGCGAACTTGAGCATGCGCTGGGCGGTGGGGGACTTGCCGTTGATTTCGCGGGCGACCTGGATGGCTTCTGCTTCGAGTGAGGCGTGGTCGGCGACGATGTTGACGGCACCCATGCGGTGCATGTCCTCGGCGGAGTAGGTGCGGCCGAGGAAGAAGATCTCGCGCGCGAACTTCTGGCCGACTTGCTTGGCTAGGTAGGCGGAGCCGTAGCCGCCGTCGAAGGAGCCGACATCGGCGTCGGTCTGCTTGAAGCGGGCTTCCTCACGGGAGGCGATAGTCATGTCACACACGACGTGGAGGGAGTGCCCACCGCCGGCGGCCCACCCGTTGACCACAGCGATGACCACCTTGGGCATCGTGCGGATGAGGCGCTGGACCTCCAGGATGTGCAGGCGGCCGCCTTCAGCTTTCACGCGGGCTTCATCGACGTGATCGGCGGTGGCGGCTTCCACGTCACCGTCGTGGCTGGTGGCGTACTGGTAGCCGGAACGCCCGCGAATGCGCTGGTCACCGCCGGAACAGAAGGCCCAACCGCCATCTTTCGGCGAGGGGCCATTGCCGGTGAGAAGCACAACACCGACGGACGGGTCGCGGCGCGCGTGGTCGAGTGCGCGGTACAGCTCATCCACCGTGTGCGGGCGGAAAGCATTGCGCACCTCCGGCCGATCAAAGGCAATGCGCACGATCCCGTTCGCGCGACCCTCGCCCGCGTGGCGGTGGTAGGTGATGTCGGTGAAATCAAAACCCTCGACGGTCTTCCACTGGGACGGGTCGAAGGGCTGGTCGGTGGAATATGAGGTCATTCCGTCATTGTGCCATTGAGGTGGGATGTCTTTGTCCTGATCGTGTCCCACTAGAGTAAACCCACAGAGCACGGCGTGGAGGTGCAAGATTTTGGAGTTGGCAGACATTCTGGACCGCGCCCACGTGGTTGCGCTGCCGATGGCGGTGCCGTTCCGGGGGATCACCACGCGGGAGGCCCTGCTCATCGACGGCCCGGCGGGGTGGGGCGAGTTCGCGCCCTTCGTGGAGTACGGCGACCAAGAATCCGCGGCGTGGTTGCGCGCCGCGTTGGAGGCCGCCTACCAGGGCTATCAGGGACTTGACTTGGGGGATCGTGCCGTGCGAATCAATGGCACGGTGCCCGCCGTTGCCGCGTCTGAGGTCGAAGGTGTGCTTGAGCGCTTCCCGGGGGTGGGTACCTTCAAAATCAAGGTGGCAGAGAAAGGGCAATCGCTTATCGACGATCTGGCTCGCGTCGCCACCGTCCACACCCACCGCCCCGACGCGGAGCTGCGCGTGGATGCGAATGGTGGGTGGACTGTAGATGAGGCAATCCAGGCGGCCGAGGCGTTAGCGGAGGCTGCTGGCGGGATGTTGCGCTACATCGAACAGCCCTGTGCAACGGTGGAGGAGCTCGCCGAGGTGCGCCGCCGGACGGATGTTCCGGTTGCTGCGGATGAGTCGATTAGAAAGGCAGCAGACCCCTATCGCGTGGCCGCGCTTGATGCGGCCGATGTCGCGGTGGCGAAGGTTGCGCCACTGGGTGGAGTGGGCAATACGCTCACCATCGCGAAAGACCTTGCCGCGCACAATATGAGCATCACCGTTGCCTCGGCGCTAGATACGGCAGTGGGGATTGGTGTGGGGTTAATCGCGGCGAAGGCGGTGGAGACGTCGATAACTGATAGCCCTGTGACTGTTAATGCCGCGGGGCTGGGCACGCAGCGTCTGTTCGTGGAGGATGTCGCGGAAAAACAGGAGCTTCGTGGCGGCTGCTTAAACGCCGCCACATGCGAGCCTGATCCGGACCGCTTGATGGCGTTGGCTGCCTCAGGGAAGCGCAAGGATTTCTGGTTTGACCGGCTGCGACGGTGCTGGGACATCCTTGGTGTCACCGGTGGCAGCTACGATGTGCCTTATGGATGATCAGACGCGCAGGATCCCGCAGGATAATTCGGACGACCAGACGGAATACATGGGCTCAACCTCGCCGGCGCCACGGCAGTACATGCCGAATGAAGATAATCAGACGGCGTACATCGGTAATTATTCCCCCGAATATGAGGACCGCTACAGCGAACCGCAGCCGTATGACGAGCCGTATCATCCGGGTGGTTACAACGGGCATGGCCAACACGACCAGTATGGGCAGCAGTTTGCGCCCGATAACGCGGAGAAAACCAACAACACCACCATTGTGCTGGGGGTAATCGCAGTACTTGTTGCACTAGCCGGTGTGGTGCTGTTCTTCCTGTGGCGGGGTGCGGAATCGCGCGCGAACCAGCCGCCACCAGCGCCGGTCACTCTCACTGAAACGGAGACTGTGACTACAGGGAAGGACGGTTTCTGGGAAAGCCTGTTCAACAGCGAAAAGGACGGTGACGGCGAAGTCACACTTCCAACGGAGCTTCCCAAGGATCTGCCCACCGAGATTCCAACGGAGGTCCCGGAGGATGTCAAGGATGATTTCCAAAGCATGCTGGACGATCTGAAGAAGATTCTCGACGAAATGAAGGCGTCCAACTAGATCCACATAGATCTAATGAGAAAGAGGATGGCTAACTCAGTGGATTCCCCCGATTCACTTGAACTGGCACAACATGTGGCACGGGTACTCGCAGAGCACGTCACGGATGTTGTTTTGAGCCCCGGCTCACGTAATTCCCCGCTTGCGTTCGCCTTGCTGGCGCGTGAGGACATCACGGTTCATGTGCGGATTGATGAACGTTCGGCAGCCTTCACTGCCCTTGGACTTGCGCGCGTGCAGCACCGCCATGTGGGTGTGGTGATGACGTCGGGCACCGCCGTGGCCAATGCTTTCCCAGCGGTGGTGGAGGCCCACATGTCCCACACACCACTGGTGGTGGTGAGTGCGGACCGGCCGGAGCGCCTCGTGGGTACGGGCGCGTCCCAAACCATCTGGCAACAGGGAATCTTTGGCCGTTACGCGGAAACCCAACAGGTCACCTCCCCAGGGGACCCGATCTCCTTTGTGGCCGATCAGGTGCACATCAACGTTGCCTTTGACACCCCGCTCGTACCGCAAGCACTGCCTGAGCAGGCGGGCCAGCCGCGCCGGGTGGGGCCGGGCCACATGAAACGCGACGGTGCTGGTTTCGTGGACCACGGCATGGTGGACGTGGACTTGGACAAAAACACGCTTGTCATCGCTGGTGATGAGGCATGGGAGGTACCGGGACTGGAGCACGTGCCCACCATCGCGGAGCCGACTGCCCCAACACCGTTCCACCAGGTCCACCCCTTGGCGGCGCGTTTCTTCGTGCAAGACGAGGTAGCTATTAGTCATGACGGTGGGGACTTCGCGGCGTCGACAAAACCGGAGCAGGTCATCGTTGTTGGCCATCCGACGCTCCACCGGGATGTGTTGGCGCTCATGGCGGATTCGACCATTGAAATCATTGGACTGTCCCGCACGGACACGTTCACCGGTAACCCGCAGCGCCGTGGCAGCCGCGTGAACGTCACGGGGCAGCCCACCGATACGTGGTTGAAGATCTGCGAGGCAGCAGGTGACGTTGGTGCACAGACAGTGCGTGATGCCCTGGCAGATGAGTCGTTTGGGTTCACCGGCCTGCACGTCGCCGCAGCTGTGTGTGACACGTTGGGTGTGGGCGACACGATGGTTCTGGGGTCTTCCAACCCAGTGCGTGATGCCAGTTTGGTGGGTATGCCCTTCGATGGTGTATCCACATATGCGGCGCGTGGCGCAGCCGGCATTGATGGCACGATCTCCCAGGCCATTGGCATTGCCTTGGCCACGCAGGCGCTCCATCCGGAGGAGATCCGCGCACCCCGCACCGTTGCCTTGATGGGGGACCTTACGTTCCTCCATGACATTGGCGGGCTGCTCGTGGGCGGTGAAGGGATCACGCAACCACGGCCGAGCAACCTCACTATCGTCGTGGCCAATGACAATGGAGGCGGCATTTTTGAAGGGCTTGAAGTGGGGGCGCCAACGCTGCGCGAGCAGTTTGAGCAGGCTTTTGGTACGCCGCATGATGTGGATATTGAGTCCCTGTGTGAAGGCTATGGTGTGGCCTATGCGCGGGCAGAAAGCACTGCGGAGTTGCTGGATGAGTTGATGGACAACATCGATTCCCCGCACCCCATCCTGGTGATCGAGGCTGTGACTACCCGCGCTACCCGCCGGGAATTGGCCGAGCGGTTGAAAAAATAGGGTGGAAAATTAGGGCGAAAGGGCACCAGGAGTGAGGATTGTTGTGACGCGGGAGATCGCCCGCCGTAGGCTCCACCAGCTGATCATCGTGTTGTACATGTGCGCGATGCTCGGCAGTGTGGCCATGGTGGCAGGTCCGGCGTACAACGATTACCTCATTGCCAAGGACCCTGGCCGGGGTATCGCCACGGTGAACAGTGTGTCCACGCTGCGCATGTCGGTTGAGTACCAGGATGAGCAAGGGCGCTTCCACACTCCGCCGTACGGCCTGCTCTACCCGTCCGGCATTGGGGAAGGGCAGCAGGTGTGGGTGGCGTATGCCAAGTCCAACCCGGACATCGTGAAGGTGGAGGGCCGTCAGTGGACGTTGGCTATCATCCCGGCGCTATCGGTCGCTGTTGCGTCCACCTTGATCGCGGGTCTTACCTGGTGGGCAGTGAGCGCCCTTGCCAAACCCCGTGCCCGTCGGGCGGGAAAATTAACCTAAGGTTCCCCGCAATTCCATGACGTGTTCGGTGTGACGGTGAATAATGCGGGCATGCGTGTTGCCATTGTTGCCGAGTCCTTCCTGCCCAACGTCAATGGCGTAACCAATTCGGTCCTGCGGGTGTTGGAGCACCTCAAGGAGACGGGGGTTGAGGCCGTGGTGATCGCTCCTGGCGCTCGCGAGTACCAGGAGGAAATCCCGGACTACATGGGCTTTCCCATTGTTCGTGTGCCCACGGTGATGGTGCCCCGCGTGGATTCCTTACCCGTCGGAATTCCTAGTGGTCGGGTGCTTAAAACGGTGAAGGAGTTCAAGCCGGACATTATCCATTTGGCTAGTCCGTTTGTGTTGGGTGGGATTGGGGCGATCGTGGCAAAGCAACAAAAAGTGCCGTGCATTGCGCTGTTCCAGACTGACGTGGCGGGCTTTGCCGCGAAGTACCGCCTGGGTTTATTGGAATCGGCGGCGTGGCGCTGGACGCGCACCTTGCACAATATGGCGCAGATGACGCTGGCGCCGTCGTCAGTAGCGATCGCGGCCTTGGAGGAGCACAAGGTAAAAAACGTGCACAAGTGGGGCCGCGGAGTGGATTCGGTGTTGTTCCATCCACGGAAGCGCAGGGGGGATTTGCGTGCGAAGTGGGACCCGACGGGGGAGAAGAAGCTCGTGGGATACGTGGGACGGTTGGCGTCGGAGAAAGGCGTGGAACGTCTCGCGGCGCTGTACGGGGACCCGAATATTCAGCTGGTTATCGTGGGTGACGGGCCGCTGCGGCGTGATTTGGGCAAGCTGATGCCAGACGCGGTGTTCACCGGTCAGTTGGGCGGCGAGAAGCTGGCGGCTGCTTACGCCAGCCTGGACCTGTTTGTGCACCCGGGCGAGTTTGAAACATTCGGGCAAACACTCCAAGAAGCCCAAGCTTCGGGTGTGCCGACGATTGGGCCGCGCGCCGGAGGTCCCATCGACACCATTCAGGAAGGCTACAACGGCCTTCTATTGGATGTGGAGACGTTTGCGCGTGATCTTCCGGCAGCAGCGGCGCACATTCTTGCCGAGGACAACCTGGCCACCATGAGCACCAATGCGCGGGCCTCGATCGAGGACAAGACATGGCCGGCGCTGTGTGATCAGCTGTTGGGCTACTACAACGACGTGCTTGATGCGTACCCCAAGCACAAGGGAACCGACCGTTTCCCGCGCATTCACCCTGCATAACGTATCCGGGTGGGGGCATGCGCGGGCGGGTGACTTAGACTCGATGGCTATGGCCAAGGCGAACCTGGAGAAGGACCCACACGATGTGGCGGGAATGTTCGATGATGTGGGAAAGAACTACGACATCACCAACACGGTGATGACGGCTGGCATGGACCGCTACTGGCGCAAACGCACCCGTGAGCTTCTCCACGTCAAGCCGGGGGAGAAAGTACTCGACCTCGCCGCCGGCACCGCCGTGTCCACCGTCGAACTAGCTAAGTCCGGCGCATGGGTCGTGGCGTGTGATTTCTCTCAGGGCATGCTGCGTGCCGGGGCGCACCGCGAGGTGCCGAAGGTGTGCGGGGACGCAATGCACTTGCCGTTCGAGGATGAATCTTTTGATGCCGTGACCATCTCCTACGGTTTGCGCAACGTTCACGACTTCAAGGCCGGCCTGCGTGAAATGGCGCGCGTGACCAAACCAGGTGGGCGTCTGGTGGTCAATGAGTTTTCCACCCCCGTTGTCCCCGTGTTTTCCCAGCTGTACAGCCGCTACCTGCCCAAGATGATCCCGCTTCTGGGCAAGGTCTTTTCCTCCAACGCGCCGGCCTATGAGTACCTGGCGGAATCCATTAAGGCATGGCCCGCACAAAAGCAGCTTGCCAGCGATATCAACGCCAATGGCTGGGCTGAGTGCGAGTGGAAGAACCTCGCCTTCGGCATTGTTGCACTGCACCACGCCGTGAAAAATTAAGTCCTTGTGTGAGCGTTAGCTCACACGGGGCTCCAGAGCGGCGTATCCGCGCGCAGCCGGCTGACGGCCTTCCCAGCCGTGCGCCACGCCCGGGCAACCAGATCTTTGTCCTCCTCCGTGATCAGATTTCCCATGAGGCGTGCTGCTGCCGGCATGAGGTAGCGGCCACCAAGATTGCGCATGGCCACGGGCCCAGCGATGGGGAGGAACTGGGGATACGTAAGCAGCCGTGCGGCGGTGCGCGCCAACATGAAGGCTTCGCCGTAGCTCTCCCGCAAAACCCATGGCCAGGCCAGGGTGGCATCCGCGCCGGGGCTCATGGATTGGATGAGGTTCACAGCCATGATGGCCGTTTCCAGCCCGTAGTCGATGCCCTCACCGTTGAGGGGGTTGACGCAGGCGGCGGCATCCCCGATGAGCATCCAGTTCGGACCAGCCACGCCGCTAACTGCGCCGCCCATCGGAAGCATGGCCGAGGTGATGTTCTGCGGTTCGCCCAGGCGCCACTCCTTACGCACCTGATCCGCGTACTGCACCAGCAGCTTCTTGGTATTCACCTTCGCTGGGCGTGCGTCGGTAGACAAGGCGCCGCAACCAAGGTTGACCTGACCGGAACCAAGCGGGAAGATCCAGCCGTAGCCGGGTTGGATCTGCCCTGACGCATCGTTGAGTTCAACGTGGGAGTGCATCCAGGGTTCGCTAGCAAGCGGGGAAGCGCAATATGAGCGCGCGGCGATGCCGTAGACCTCCCCACGGTGCCACTGGCGGCCGAGCTTTTTGCCGAAGGGGGAGCGCACACCGTCCGCCACAATCACCCAGCGCGCGTGGATCTGGCCGCGGGGAGTTTCCACCGCGGAGATGAAACCGTCCGACCCGAAAGAGACCCCCGTGGCCGGGCAGTCGTAGAACACATCGGCGCCGGTGGTGGCTGCTAGGTCGGCCAGGGCGGCATCGAAAATAGCGCGCGGACTGGCGGACCCCTCGGTGCCGTAGATGCTGCGTGGCCACGGTGCGGTGACGGAACCCCCATACCCGTGAAGCTTCAGGCCACGATTGCGATAGGTGGGCAGCGCTGATTCCAGCCCCAGGGTTTTCAGCGCGTGGACCGCGCGGGGCGTCAGGCCGTCGCCACAGGTCTTGTCGCGGCCAGCGGGGGCAGCGTCCACAACAGCGGTGCTCATACCTGCCCGGACCGCGGCGATCGCGGCGGCGGAACCGGCGGGGCCAGCGCCGACAACCACGCAGTCATAGCGGCCTATAAACGAATTCACGGTACTCACGGTACATATTGCCGTAATTAGTTGTGGGGTGGACTACGGTAAAGGAGGTTCCTATTCCCGCCGCAGACCCGCAAGGACGATAGATGACTCACGGCTCTCCTAAACCCCCCTCAGCCAGCAACCAGCTGGATCTTGGGGATGAGGCGCTGGCAGCTCGCGTTGCTGACGGGTTGGCACGAGTGGAACAGCTCATGTTCCAGCGACTCGACAGTGGGCAGGATTTCCTGTCCGCCAAGGTGACGCACCTAGCTAAGGCTGGTGGTAAGCGTTTCCGTCCGGTGATGGCCATGTTGGCCAGCGAGTTCGGACCGCACCCGCAATCCGACAATGTTGTGCGTGGCGCCACCATCGTAGAGATGGTGCACTTGGCCACGCTGTATCACGACGATGTGATGGATGAAGCGGATAAACGCCGTGGTGTCGAGTCAGCCAACTCGCGGTGGACAAACACGGTGGCCATCCTCTCTGGTGACTTCCTGCTGGCAGAGGCTTCGCGCATCATGAGTGAGATCGATACCGCCACGGTGGCCCACTTTGCGGAAACCTTCGGACAGCTGGTTACCGGTCAGATGCGTGAAACTCTCGGCGCTGGTGACAACGACCCGATTGAGCATTACTTAAGCGTCATCCGCGAGAAGACGGGTGTACTCATTGCGTCTGCTGCCCACCTCGGCGCCGTTCATTCCGGTGCGGATCAGCCGACGATCGCCGCGCTGACCAAGCTCGGTGAGGCCGTGGGCATGGTCTTCCAGATCGTCGACGACATCATCGACATCTTCTCCGATACCGACCAGTCCGGAAAGACGCCGGGCACGGACCTGCGTGAAGGCGTGTTCACCCTGCCCGCGCTCTACGCCATGCAAGATCAGGGCCCCGCCGGGGAAGAACTCCGCGCGCTTCTTACTGGCCCGCTTATCCGCGATGCCGATGTCACGCGCGCCCTCACCCTCATCAGCCAAACCGATGGCCGCGAACGTGCCCTCGACTGTGTCCGGGACTACCTGGCCGTCGTAGATGAGTGCCTGGATCAGCTCCCCAATATCCCGGCAAATGCAGCGATGCGCCACATTGCCCGCTACACCGTCGACCGCGTGGGCTAGCTCAAGAAATGCCTGTATTCCAGCTGATTTGCACTTTCTCTGGGGCGCTGCTGTAAGGTAGTTCAGGCACGCCAGGTTGCCCGAGCGGCCAAAGGGAGCGGACTGTAAATCCGCCGGCATTAGCCTTCAGAAGTTCGAATCTTCTACCTGGCACCAACACAAAACACCGAGAGGTTCAACCCCTCGGTGTTTTTGTTTTCCCCGTCGTTTAACCCCGTTTCTACGTGGTGGCTGGACGATCACGAGTTAAGGGTCACTTGAGTATCAAGCTGCCTTTTTAAGCGCATGAAAAGCGCTTAAAAACTAGCGTTAGCCAGCCGATTTGTGCCGAGCGTATCCGACAGGTTAATCTTTTCAAGGCTTCAAACGAGCGGCTAACGCTTAAGAGGCTTAAGCCCCCTTAGCTCAGTCGGCAGAGCGTCTCCATGGTAAGGAGAAGGTCAACAGTTCGATTCTGTTAGGGGGCTCTGTTTTTTGCTGGTGACAGCAATCAACATGGCGGTGTAGCTCAGTGGTAGAGCAAGCGACTCATAATCGCTGTGTCGCGAGTTCAATTCTCGCCATCGCTACTCATCTACCCGGTCTCGGTCGGGGGATGTGCTCGCCCTCCCAGGAGCGCATGAGTGTTCGTGGTAGGGTTGGCGTACTGTTTAGCAGTACACCAAAAGGGGCGTGGCGCAATTGGTAGCGCAACGGTCTCCAAAACCGTAGGTTGCAGGTTCGAGTCCTGTCGCCCCTGCCACATAGACCTAAATCGAGGAGAGCTGTGACTGAAAACCAGCCAGGCCGGCATGCCGCAAAACCCACTGGCAAACGCCAGATGAGTGGTGCATCATCCGTCACCTCTGATTCTTATGAAGAAAAGCGTGCCTCCGCACCCGTTGTCGCAGATAAGGATGCTCCGGGTAAGGGTGCTGCCGCATTCCCCGGTGAAGTTGTCCAGGAGATGCGCAAGGTTGTTTGGCCGACGCGCCAGCAGATGCTGAACTACACCCTCATTGTGTTTGGCTTCCTCATCGTGATGACGGCCCTGGTCTGGGGCGTAGACAAGGGTGCAGCCTGGGTAGTTGAGCAAATCCTCGTCCGATAGGTATAATCTCGCTTTAGAAAAACATCCCGCCTCCCTGGCTCGCAGGGTAAGGCGGGATCAGTTTTTGGATGAGCGCAGTAGGCTGGGCGTCACATCTTTGTACAACTTCCACTAACTCACAGCCCCGACGCATAAGGAGCGGTCATGGCAGACGATCAGTACAGCCAGGAAGATATTCAGGAGCAGGAAGCTGACATGGTCAGCGAAGGTGGTGCCGTCGAGGAGTCCACCGATCCGGAGACGCAGGAGGCGGATGGGGCCGTCGCTAAGGCTGAGGCCGCGTTGGGTGGGGAGCCGGAGGAGAGTTCGGACGCTGAGTATAAGCGTCGTCTGCGTGAGTACACCCGTGAGCTGAAAAAGCTGCCGGGCCAGTGGTACATCATCCAGTCTTACTCGGGCTATGAGAACAAGGTGAAGACCAACCTGGATATGCGTATTCAGACCCTCGAGGTGGAGGATTCTATCTACGACGTGGTTGTGCCGATTGAGCAGGTGGTGGAGCTCAAGGACGGTAAGCGCAAGATTGTGAAGCGTAAGCTTCTGCCGGGTTATGTGCTTGTTCGCATGGACATTAACGACGCTGCGTGGTCCGTGGTGCGCGGTACCCCGGGTGTGACTTCCTTCGTGGGAAATGAGGGCAATGCCACCCCGGTCAAGCACCGCGATGTGGCCAAGTTCCTCATGCCGAAGGAAGCACCAGTTGAGGGCGAAGACGTGAAGGTCAGCCCTGAGGGGGAGACCGTCATTGCGATGCCGGAGCAGGAGGAGAAGCCGAAGGTCGCGCATGACTTCCAGGTGGGCGAGGCTGTCACGATTCTCTCCGGCGCACTGGCCAGTGTTTCCGCAACCATCAATGAGATTGATCCGGAGACCGGTAAGATCCAGGCACTCGTGTCCATCTTCGGCCGTGAGACCCCAGTGGAGCTCACCGCCGACCAGATCGAGCGCATCATGTAGCGTTTCGCTTATCGACGCATGTGGGGCCTGCCTGTTGGCAAGCCCCACATGATTTGGGGGCGCAGGTCTCCGTGACATACACTTAACGATCGTGCCTACCGCAGGTGGGTACGTGAAAACGTTCATCCCCGGTTGCTGGGTAACCCCGGAATCCGGAAGGACGCATGCTAAACATCGTGGCTGCGCCCTGTACCAAGGAAATGAGGTAATTCGATGGCTAAGAAGAAAGTCACTGGCCTGATCAAGCTGCAGATTGAAGCTGGTATGGCTAACCCGGCTCCGCCGGTTGGTCCGGCTCTGGGTGCGCACGGCGTGAACATCGTTGAGTTCACCAAGGCGTATAACGCTGCAACCGAGTCCATGCGTGGCAACATTGTCCCGGTGGAGATCACGGTCTACGAAGACCGCTCCTTCGACTTCATCCTGAAGTCCCCGCCGGCATCCAAGCTGCTGCTCAAGGCTGCTGGTGTCCAGAAGGGTTCCGGCGTCCCGCACACTAACAAGGTCGGTTCTGTGACCTGGGATCAGTGCAAGGAGATCGCGGAGACCAAGAAGGCAGACCTCAACGCTCGTGACATCGAGGCTGGCGCAGCAATCATCGCTGGTACCGCTCGTTCCATGGGTATCGAAGTGAAGAAGTAAATTCTTCCTTCCTTTCCATCTCTTTTGTTCCGGCGAGGTGCGTGAGCGCCTCGCCCGTGGCAGGGCCTGGTCAGGCCCGCACCACATTCCCTACAACCTTTAAGGAATCAACATGGCCAAGAAGCACTCCAAGAACTACACCGCGCAGCTGGCAAAGGTGGATCGTACGAACCTGTACTCCCCGCTCGAGGCAGTGAAGCTCGCTAAGGAGACCGCGTCGGAGAAGTACGACGCAACCATCGACGTAGCAATGCGTCTCTCCGTCGACCCGCGCAAGGCCGACCAGCTGGTCCGCGGCACCGTCAACCTGCCGAATGGCACTGGTAAGACCGTCCGCGTCGCTGTCTTCGCTGAGGGCGAGAACGCTACGAAGGCCCAGGAAGCTGGTGCTGACATCGTCGGTTCTGACGAGCTGATCGAGCAGATCAACGCCGGCAACATCGACTTCGACGTTGCCATTGCTACCCCGGATCAGATGGCTAAGGTCGGCCGCGTTGCCCGCGTCCTCGGCCCGCGTGGTTTGATGCCGAACCCGAAGACCGGCACTGTCACCCCGGATGTGGCTAAGGCTGTTACCGAGTCTAAGGGTGGCAAGATTGCCTTCCGTGTGGACAAGGCTTCCAACCTGCACGCCATCATCGGCAAGGCATCCTTCACCCCGGAGCAGCTCGCTGAGAACTACGGCGCTCTGTTGGATGAGGTCCTTCGCCTCAAGCCGTCTTCCGCTAAGGGCATCTACCTGAAGAAAATCACCGTGTCCGCAACCCAGGGCCCGGGTGTTCCGGTTGACCCGTCCGTGCAGAAGGACTACACCGAGGCGTAAATCGCTTCGGTTGGTTTGACCTTTCTGATCGAACCCCGCCAGTGCTTCCCGTGAGGGAGTGCACCGGCGGGGTTTTCGCTTTCGGTGCTTGGGGTGCACGATTCCCGCGAGCAGAGGGTAGCGGGGCTACAGCAGGGGAGGGGAACAATCGATTATTGAAAACGATTACCGCCAAATGTGGGTGACTAATCCGACCATTATGAAAACGGTTCCCATTTGCAGTAGTGTGACGCGAAGTTATTTTAGGGAAAGTGAAAAGAGGTCTCCCAGTGTCACACCTGAAAGCATTCGTGGTTCTCGTCTGCGCATTGCTGGCCACGGCTGTTGGTGCCGGCCCAGCCAACGCTGCTGATGTTGTGCTGGATCGTGGCCACGTGGATGCTTTCTATGTCGCGGCGGAGGGCAATCAGCTGAAGCTGGCACTACGTGAGGATGTCACCGGCCAGCACGTTGTGCGTGACCCGGCGAGTGTTCTGCTTTCGGTGGGGGAGCACACATACACGGATGACACGGCCCAGGTTCCGGAGATCGGCACCGGTGGCTACTACCTGCCCCAAACACAGGAGAGCGATCGGTTGTGGCCGGGTTGGGACACCAACGATGTGAGGCAGGGCGGCTTCGGGGCCGTGGACATCACCGTCACGGATATTGCTGGTCCCGGTGACGTCTGGTTGTTCCAGCAGAAGGGTTTCGGTGGCGTTGGGCCGGTTCTGTCCGGTGGTGAACTGACCATTCAACCGGGCAGTGTGATCCACCAAGCGGAGCCATCTCACGTGCATGCGAGCTGGCTGTTCACTCAGCCGGGCGTGTACACCATGAAGGTGAAAGCCTCCGCGGGCGGTGCTGAGTCCAACGAGGCGGTGTACACCTGGGAGGTCGGTGGTGCGTCCAATAGGGCAGCTACTGGGGCTAACGCGGCTGCAAATGGTGTAACCCCGCTGGCGGCCAACCGCTCAGCAAACGCGCAGTCGGCGGGTGCGCCCGTGGCCCCAGCGCAGAGCAAGTCGCAGGCACCCGCCGCAGGCGCAGGACAGGCACCGCAGGCCGGCCAGAAGTGCTCCCCCGGGTTGGTGCCGCGGGTGAAGGACGATAGGACGTCCCCAGCGGAGTGGAAAGACCCGGCGAGTTTGAGCTTCGGTCTCGGCAATGAGGCGAAGGCGCGTCTGCCGCAGGCGGTAGGTTCGGTGCCGGCTGGTGATGTGTGGATGATTGGTTCTGTCCAGCAGGCGGGTGTTCCGTGGTTGGGTGCTAATACGCAGCATCCGTCACTCGTGGAGAACACGACCGGTGAGGTGACGTGGACGGTCACCGGATTCAACGGGCCGGGACCTATGGCCGTGTTCACCCAAGGTGGACTGGGCCAGATTGTGGGTGAGGAGTGGTTCCGCGCAGCCGATGGCAAGGCGCAGGGCACGCACACTATTCCGGCAAACACGCACGTGCATCCGTCCTGGGTGTTCGGCAAGCCAGGCACGTACAAGGTGACTATCGCGCAGTCTGCAAAGACGAAGGACGGGCAGACAGTGTCCGGCGCGGCCACGCTGACCTTTGTTGTGGGTGGGCAAGGCAATGCCAATAGCGGTCACTTCGATTTCGGTTCGCTCTTTGACGCTCAAGGTAACTGCGGCGCCGCTCCTGCGAGCGGGATCGGCGGTGATGCGATTGGAGCAGCAGGTGCCAGCGGTGGCGGCAGCCTCGCTGACACAGGCATGTCCATCATGACGGTTCCGTTTGCCGTTCTGGGCCTGGGGGTTCTGGTGTTCGGTGCGGGCATGGTGCGGTTGTCCCGGAAGATCTTCGGATGAACACGCTGAAGGTTCCCTGTGTGCTTGTGGCGCTGGGGTTGGTTGGCGCGCTCGCCGGCTGCGCGGTGGATAGCACGGCAACGGAAGCAGACGGTGGCAAGGCGAAAGTGGTGGCAACGACGTCCATACTCGCGGACATTGTCTCCAACGTCGCCGGTGATGCCGCCCAGGTGACGGGGCTGATCCCGCCGGGGGCGGATGCGCACAGTTATGAGTTAGGGTTGCGCGCGGTGCGCGATATTGCGTACGCGGACGTGGTGTTCACTAATGGTCTTCTGTTGGAACCCCAGCGACTCATCCGCACGGTGGACACCACGGCGCCGGAAGGCACACGGGTAGTCCCCGTGGCGGAGCAGGCAGAACGCCATGGGTTCCAGCCGCGGCTGCTCGTCGAGGATGCCGGGCTGGACGCGCCCTGGTTGGGGCTGCGCGTGGCGGTTCCGGAGCAGGACAAAGCCGTGGTGCCAAAGACAGCAGTGGCGGATATTGCTCTCAAGGAGGTGGCCGGTCCCGGGGAAATGGCGGCGTACATCGTGGGCACGTTCGGTACGCCCGAGCTGCTGTTCAATTCCGCGGACGGATTGGATGGCAAGGATGAGACGACGCTGCCTATCGACGCCCATACCCACGTCAGCTGGGCCTTCTCCAAACCAGGTGTGTACACGGTCACCGTGGGGGCCACGGCGCGCGCGGACATTAATGCTGAACCGACCCCGCTGAAAGACCAGACGTTCACCATTGCCGTTGGTGTGAACCCACATGAGGTGTTGCCCGGGGCAGACGTGCTCAACGGTGGACACGTGGATATCACCGCTGAGTTTGGGGCGGACTACCATGGCGCGGTTGGGTTGGTGGGGGATGGGCCAGATGGGGCGTCGATAAGCCATGCGTATGACCGCGCGGTGATCGCTGTGCCGAGTGCGACGCTGCAAGAAGTGCCCGCGGGGCGTGAATACCGGTTCTTGGGCAACCCCGGCGAGGAAACGTACCTGCTGCCACAGGCCGTGCTGGGCAAGCACGTCCACGGTGAATTTGACCCGCATTTCTGGCACGACGTGGAGGCCGTGAAAGCGGTGGTGAAGGTCGTGCGGGATGAGCTGAGCGCGGCTGACCCGAGTCACAGCGCGCAGTACAACACGAATGCGGAGAGCTACCTGGCGGAGCTTGATCGCCTTAACGACGACGTCAAGGAGGCCCTTGCGCAGATCCCGCAGGATCACCGCAATCTGGTGACCACCCATGACGGATACGGCTACCTCGCGGATGCTTACGGGCTGAACCTGGCCGGCTACATCACGCCGAATCCGTCGGTGGAGCCGAGCCCCCGCGACATCATCGCGCTCACACGAACCCTGGAAAACCTCGGGGTTCCAGCGGTGTTCTTGGAACCGGGGGCGGAAAGTGCCCCGAGCGAACTCGAGGAAATTGCCGGGCGCCTCGGCGTGGCCGTGTGCACGATCCGCGGCGATGCGCTGGACCCGCCCGGGACCGGAAACGCGCATTCCTACATCGAGTTCATGCGGGCGAATGCCCATTCACTTACCTCCTGCCTATCCGCTTCGGGGTCCGGCTTGCGGACCCCGAAGCCTGAAAAGAAAGAAGAACCATGACAATTCGTGCCACCATCGCCACTCACCTCACCGCGGCTGCGCTCAGCGGGGTGATGCTTGCGGGCGCTCCCACGGCTTTTGCCCAAGGCACTGCCCAGGACCCGGCGCTCCAGCAAGTTGTGGATGACAGTGAACAGGTTGCCCCGTTGGGGGAGAAGGCTGTGATTTCCGCTGGCCATGCAGACCTTGGGCCACTATACGTGGATGGGCAGATGCAGCTGATGGTGCGGGATGATTCCATCGCACCACCGGTATGGCGGCACCTCGAAGACGTTGTCTTTGATGTGTCGGACGCAGCCCAGCAGACGCTTCCGGAAGGCAATGAATTTGATTTCACCGGGGCCAAAGGCGGGGACACCGTGTGGGTGGTCCCGCAGAATGAGGTCCAGGGGGTGCCGTGGCTGGGCTGGAATACGCAGTCGCCGAAGGTGGTGGATACCACGGATCATGGTGTGAACCTGGAATTCGGTGGGCATGAGGGTGAGGGGGATTTCTCCCTGTTCCTGCAGTCCGGCGGGTTCTCCCAGCCACAGCAGCTGTGGAACTCACGTCTGGCTGGCAACCAGCCGATGTGGGTGGAACTGAACACGCACACGCATGCCAACTGGGTGTTTACCAAACCGGGCGTGCACCTCATTGGGGCTCGCGTTGTGGTCAAGGACAAGGACGGGGTGGAGCACACCAATGAGCAGGTGCTGCGCTTTGCCGTTGGTGATGGCACAGACCCACAGCAGGCAGCTCAGGCCACGTTCAAGGGGCCGTGGAGGAGTGCAGATGGGGATGTGGGGGAGCAGACAGACGCGGAGAAGCGCAATAGCTCGGTGCTGTGGGTGCTTGGCGGGCTTGCGCTGGTGGTGGCCGTCGTGGGACTCGCGGGCGCGGCGTTGATGCGGCGTGCGCGGGCCACGCGGGACGAGGCTCTCACTGAGATGGGCGGGGATGCCTAATGCGCCATTACTTGGAAGAAGCCGTGTTGGTTGCGGAGGGGCTGCGCGTCAATTACGGCCCCGCGAGTGTGTTCGCGGATGTGAGCGTGACGGTGGGCGCCGGGGAGTTTGTTGGGTTGCTTGGGCCGAATGGTGCGGGCAAGACGACGTTCCTGCGCGCGTTGTTGGGTCTGGTCAAGGCCGATTCTGGTGAGGTTGAGGTGTCCGGGCAGCGCGGTAAGGGGGTGCGGGATGCCGTCGGCTATGTGCCGCAACGTCATGCGGTGGCGTGGGATTTTCCCATTGACATTTACGTGATGGTGCTCAGCGGCCGCCTGAGTTTGCGCCCATGGTGGTGCCCCGCCAGTCGCGCGGACCACATCGCCACAGCGCGCGCTATCAAACAGGTCGGCCTGTGGGACCTGCGCGAACGCCCAGTGGGAAGGCTCTCCGGCGGTCAGCGTCAGCGTGTCCTCGTCGCTCGTGCGCTTGCGCGTGAGCCGAAGCTTTTGCTTCTCGACGAACCCTTTACCGGCCTTGACATCCCCACCACCGAACAACTTTTGTATCTCTTCCGCGAGCTGGTGGACAGCGGTGTGGCTGTGGTGATGTCCACGCACAACGTCGCTGAGGCGGTGTATTCCTGTGACCGTCTGATCCTGTTTAACCACGGCATTGTTGCCGATGGCAGCCCGGAGGACCTCGCTGACCCGCAGCCATGGTCGGAAACTTTTTGTGTGGCCCCGAATTCACGGTGGTTGGCTGGAATTCATGCTGTTCAAGGAGGCGTTCGTGCCTGAGATTAGTTTTGTGCAGTTCCTGGTTGATTTGACCAACCCTCAACTGAGTTTCCTGCCGCGCGCCCTTATTGTGGCGGTGATCGCGGCGGTGGTCTGTGCGGTGGTGGGCTGCTACGTGGTACTTCGTGGGATGGCCTTCATCGGTGATGCTGTGGCGCATGCTGTGTTCCCCGGTATTGCTGTGGCCTTTGCGTTGCAGGTGTCTGTGCTGCTTGGCGGTGCTGTTGCCGGCATGACGGTGGCGCTGTTGATCGCGGTGTTCTCACAGCGGGAACGGGTGAAGGAAGACACCGTGATCGGTATTTTCTACGCCGCCGCGTTCGCCGTGGGGCTCGTGGTGATCTCCCGCGTTGAGGGCTATACCGCCTCGCTCACTTCTTTCCTTTTCGGTTCGCTGACTGGGGTGTCGGAGCAGGATATGTGGGTTTCGGCGGCCGCCGGCATTCTCATTGTGGGGCTCATGCTGGGCTTGCGTCCGTGGTTTACTGCGGTGAGTCTGGACCGGGAGACCGCGCGTTCCATGAACCTTCCCGTTTTTGTTCTGGACCTGCTGCTGTACTTGGCGGTGACCACGGCGGTGGTGATTTCCGTGCGCACGATCGGCAACATCCTCGTGGTGGCCCTCCTAGTCACCCCGGCTGCCACAGCCCGGATGTTTACTGACAAGCTCGGCGTGATGATGTTGCTTGCCGCCGGCACCGGTGTTGCCGGCTCCGTCCTCGGAGTGTGGCTTTCCTGGGCCTATGACACCCCCACCGGCGCCACCGTAGTGCTCTGTCTCACCGCATTCTTTGTAGTCAGCTGGCTCTTTTCGCCCCAGCAGGGGCTGGCCACCGAACGTTTTCGCCGCCGTACACGGCACGACTTAAGGAAGAACCTTGCTCACTCACTCAACTGATACTTCTGCTCTGCGCCGCGGTGTGGCTGCCGTGTCTGCCGCATTCGTGGTTGCTGGCAGCGCCTTAAGTGGTGCCTTCCTTGGGGTTGGCACTGCTGCTGCGGACCCTGTCGTATCGAGTGCCCACCGCCCCGGCGATGCAGGCTTTGGTGTGAACCTGCCCGCGGACACCACCATGACAACCACGGAGGGCAGGCAGGTGACCCATCCCTGCGCGGGCCGCAAGCTGTTGTACCACTCTCACGTTGATGCGTTGTACGGCACCCGCGACGCCCAGGGCGCATTGTCCGTGATGGCGGTGGATGGCCAATCCGTGGTGCCCATGGATGATGTGTGTTTCCGTCTCGCGCCCGACGCGGATGCGGACGGTAATGAGGTGAGCCGCATCACCGTCCCCGACTCCGATGCCTTGTCCTTCCTGGGGGCACCGGGTGATGTGGTGTGGACCGCCCCGCAGTCCGTCAGCTTCTTCGACCAGTGGCGTCCGATCTGGGCGGGCCTTGGCGCCTTCGACCCGAACCACGAGTTGGATGGGCGGATCCCCACCAATTTCGTCGACGACCTCATGTATTTCGACCTCAAAGAATTCTCCGGACCGGGCGACATGAATGTCTTCTTCGCTGGCGCGGGCGGTGCCGGGGATGTGGAGCACGCCTTCAGCAGCGCCGATGAGACCAAGCACAGCATTGACTACGAAGTGGGTGCGCATGGCCATTTCACCTGGACCTTCACCAAGCCCGGTATTTACGCCACCACGTGGCAAGGTCGTGCCGAGCTTATCGACGGCACCCAGGAACTCACCACCCCCGTCACCATGTACTGGCTAGTCGGCACCGATGAACAGGCGGGGTTGCCGAAGGGCACGACGACGGAACTGCGGCCCATCACCAACCCGCTGGCACCCACGGACACGCCAGCACCAGCACCGGCACCTGGGCCATCACCGGGACCCAGCCAGCCGCCTGCGCCGTCGAATCCGCCCAGCGGCCCCAGCACGCCTGCGCCCCGCCTGCCCAACGCTGCGGAGAAGTGCCAGGCAGCCAAGGCTCTAGCGGGCAAGCCGGACACCATCATTACCCACGGCCACCTCGATATCGCTCTGGCCGGCGGTGGGGATAAACCGATCACGTTTGAGCTTCTCGACGGCTCTGATCCGGCCAACACCGTCTCCCGCCCGAGCGGCACGTTCGCCCTGACCGTCCCTGATGCGTCGAAGGTGACACCGCCGGCAAAGGTCCGGGAATCTTTGCCGGGCCAGCCGGAAACCCTGTGGTCCTTACCGCAGTCACAGAAGGCAAACATGCCATGGCCAGGCTTTTCGACGGATCACCTCGCCCCCGAAGTTCTGGCCTCCGGCAGCACCGTGACGGTGTCCATCAGTGATTACACCGGCCCCGGCCGGATGCTGGCGTGGCATGAATCCCTCGGTGGTCTCAAGATCGCCTTTGATTCCCACGACCGCAGCCACGTAGTGAAGTACCCAGCCCGCGCACACGATCACATGGCCTTCGGTTTTGATCGGCCGGGCTACTACACCGTGAGGTTTAACGTCAGCGGGGAAACCACGGAGGGGGAGAGCATTGACCACTCCATCGACGTACCATTCCTCGTGGGGGACAAAACCATCGCGGCAGCCAAGGCACATAAGACTGCCGGCTATATGGACCTGGGTGATCCGGATGAGCTATGCGCGGGTTTCCCGTCTGCCCCATCGGTAGCCAGTCCATGGACCCCGCAGAGCATCGGCCAGATAGGCACCGCCGTACAGCAACTCGGCAAAGCCCTTGACGGCACCCTCAAAGCCGCCACCCCCAACCAGACCAACACGAAAGGCAACACCAAAGGCAACACCAAGAAACCCACTACCAAGCCCGCGCCCGGCCAGCCGGCTGGCACTGCACCCCAAGTCCAAGCAGGTGCACCAGCTCCCGCTCATGTCGCTGCACCAGCTGGCGTTGCGCAACCCGCGGCGGTGGGCGGTGGAGTTGCCCAACCTGCACCAGCAGGTGCTGCCGAGGGCATCGCGGATGTGGTGGAGGATCCAGCAGAAGAGGTTCCGCCGGTTGAGGTGGGGGAGGAAGGGGCGCCGATTAAATCGTCGATAAGCGGAATGGGCGTGCCCGATGAGGACACTGATCGCGTGGATAGCATCGGCGGGCTCGCGTCACTCACGGCGGGCGGATTCTGGTCCGGGCTCGCGCTAGGCGTGGGCGTGATGGCGCTGATTGGCGGGATCGTGCTGTTTAACGCGGCGCGGCGCCTGATCAAGGATTTGGAAAAAGCCAAGGGGAAGCGCTAGGGTACTCAACCGAAGTTTGAACGGGTACTACCCGAGCTCAAGTTTCACCGAAGACCGTCGGTCATCTGCCCTCGAGGCAGATCGAAGGATCCCACCCAGGGATCGGCCCACGCAGGAGAAACGTGGCACCTTTCGCGCAACATGCGCACTGCCTCGTGCTTCTGCACGGGGCTTTTTGTCGCTTCGCTCCAAAACGGATGCAAAGTGTCTGAAAGCTCCGGGCGGACAAGACATGAAGTAATGGGAAGGAGGCGTGTGTTATGGCAAACCCGAAGAATGTTGCGGAGCTCAAGGCTCTCAAGGAGAAGTTTGAGTCATCTTCCGCTGTGTTCCTCACCGAGTACCGTGGTCTGACCGTTGGTCAGCTGCAGCAGCTGCGCGGTGATCTGGGCTTTGATGTTGAACTGCACGTCGCCAAGAACACCCTCGTGAAGATCGCTGCTAACGAGCAGGGCATCGAGGGTCTCGATGATCTTCTCACCGGCCCAACCGCCGTTGCCTTCATCCAGGGCGACGCATCGGTTGACGCTGCGAAGGTGATGAAGAAGTTCGCCAAGGAGAACGACAAGTTCATCCTCAAGGGCGGCTACATGGATGGTAACCCTCTCGACGCAGCCCAGCTGGACGCTGTCGCAGAGATGGACAACCGCGAGACCACTCTGGCCAAGCTTGCCGGCGCATTCCAGGGTTCTTTGGCAAAGGCTGCAGGCCTGTTCCAGGCTCCGGCCTCCAAGACGGCACGACTCGTTGCCGCACTGCAGGACAAGCAGGGCGACGCCGCTTAAGGCAAGCCCACCACAAACACACTTACAAGTCGGCCACACGGCCGCATAAAGAAAGGAAGCCACAATGGCTAAGCTCACCAAGGACGAGCTCATTGAGCAGTTCAAGGAAATGACCCTCATCGAGCTCTCCGAGTTCCTGAAGGAATTCGAAGAGGTCTTCGACGTTACCGCTGCTGCTCCGGTTGCAGTTGCTGCTGCCCCGGGCGCTGCCGGCGGCGATGCTCCGACTGCTGAGGAGAAGGACGAGTTCGACGTCGTTCTCGAGGACGCTGGCGACAAGAAGATCGGCGTGATCAAGGCTGTCCGCGAGATCGTCTCCGGCCTGGGCCTGAAGGACGCCAAGGAGATGGTTGAGGGCGCACCGAAGGCCATCCTCGAGGGCGCAAACAAGGACGACGCTGAGGCTGCAAAGGCCAAGCTGGAAGAGGCTGGCGCAAAGGTCTCCCTCAAGTAAGAGCGTCTTCGCATCATGCCCCCGCCGATTGGTGAACTAGCCCCCGAAA
>NZ_JRNG01000041.1:0-27437 GCF_000759055.1 Corynebacterium tuscaniense DNF00037
CCAAACTCCACGGCCGACCAGCAGCAGGAGGAACAACACTAAACGAATTCACCAAAGGAGCATCAGGGGTAGAAATACGCACACCACCAGAAACATCCCCACCACCAGAACGAAACGACTCCCCAATACCTGCATCAACAGCAACAAACCCATCCACCTGCTCACGCAACAACCCAGCAGCATTCGACAAAAACAACGCCAACCCCCGCGTCGCCTCAGGCTGACTAACCGAACTAATCACCTGATGCATCCGCCCCGCCTGATCCAAACCAGACACAGAAGAATAGCTAGTTAACTTTCCAAAGCCCGTGAACGAGCCTCGATTGTTGAGTTTCAGCGATGCGCCTTCCAGGAGGCTAGCACTGTGCTGAACAGCATTAACATCCAAATACATGTCGATTTCCCCCGATTGTAAATTTAGAGTTGATATAAGTTTTCCATAATTTGGACCGCGGATTCACATAGAGGATCCAAACTTTCTGGCTGTGTATTTTGAATAATCGATACCGAGAATTGTCCTCGAACCGTGTCTACGGCGGCTACACAGCCAAAGGTTGCTGGATTTTCTCCCCGATACGTCAAAAGGCCCGGGACAATGTCAGACGCAGAGCTGCTAATAATAGCCCCTGGCGTACTTTCCAAGTGAGCTCGAGTAACCGGAGTCGTGCCAATCGCGTACCCCCTGTGAAAATCAGGTCCAGCAAGGCCACAGCCGACATTTCCCCCCTCACGCCAATGTTGGCTACCAAATGTCTTTATCCCCGCTGCCGCGAATTCTTCCTCGGAGATTTCCTCACATGGGTCAAACATGCTGTCTTGGATTGCCTCGTAGTCAAAGTCGCCTAGAACCAAATCCCCACTAGCGAAGTGAAAAGCAGGCACCTCCGTCTGCGTCGGCTCCGATCCAGCGTTAGATGCCGATGACGCGCGTGACTCGTCTGTTGGGCTTGTCTCGTGCTGTTGGCCGGCTTGTCCGAATACGCCCGTCGCCGTGCAACTTGAAAGTACGCACACAGTGGCTACAGCCGTGAAGACAGTTGTTATCTGCTTGTGCATACTGCGATACCCCCAATTGTTGTGTTCCCCAGGTCAGCCCGAATTTTATCGGCCATAAGTAACAATGCCACGTTGTAAAGGCGAAGGGAACCTTTTTGTGTCCACTAAAGTGGACATCCTTCAAACCCGCTGCTTAAACGACTGAAGTGTCCCAGGTTTTGTTCCGTTTGAGTAGATGGGAAATTCGGAATATGCCAAGAAAATTTGACCAGGATGCAAAAGACCGTGTGGTTCGTCTTGTAGAGGACCGCATCTTGGCAGAAAATATGTCGATGCGAGCCGCGTGCCAGGCAGTAGCCCCAAAGCTGGGGGTTTCATGGCACACGGCTCGTCAATGGACTCAGCAGGCCCGTCGTGCGGGAAACATCCCAGAACCCGTACCTGAAGATCTGGCCACCGAAAACGCGAGGCTACGCCGTGAAAATCAAGAGCTACGCGACACTAATGACCTGCTCAAGGCCGCCTCAGCTTTTTTCGCGTCGGGACTCGACCCACAACGTCCAAAATGATCCGGTTTATCGATGAATACCGGAAGCGTTTCTGCGTCGAGTTCATCTGTAAGACGTTGAAGGATAACCGGGCTGGTGGGGTCAGGGTTAAAGGTCAAAAGTGTGTCTGGATCAGCTGATTTCTAATGGTTGACCTGCATTAACGTCAAAAGCATATGCTCTGCAGGCGTATATCTGGGCAATCGTTGCTCAATCCACGGTGTGGCTGTCGCGATGTGCTATATCCTGCGTGGTTGAGGGTGTCAGAGGGTTTGTGTGTGAGGCTTAGCTTAATTTCTTCAAATCTGAAGCTGCATTCTCGAGCAGCGATGCTGCCGACATAACTCTCCGCACCTACTTATTGATGTTGTAAAAACTTTCTAAAATCTGCACGGCTTGGGAACACAGTTCTTGACGAGGTGTATCCCCGAAAAGATCGTCGATGGCAACAGAAAATTGTCCTCGAGCGGTGTCTACGGTTGCGTAACAGATGTTCTCCTCCGCCTTAATTGGCCTGGTCACATACATTTGCGGGATTCGTTGAGACGGATTCTCATCCAAAAGCAGCCCGGTATTCCTAAATTCTTCGCGGTTACCAGGGCCAGCAATAAGCGCAGCATATTCGGAAGGGTCCTCAATCGAATCAAGCCTGCATACATTGAGGTTTCTGACTGCATCTCTGCGAGTCTTCCTATCGCTTGAGTACCCCACCGCCGCGAATTCCTCCACGGAAATCTCTTCACAGGGGTTAAACATATTGTTCTTTACTGTGGCCCGGTCAACAGCCTCAAGAACCAAATCCCCACTAGCAAAGTGAAAAGCGGGCACCTCCGTCTTCGTCGGCTCTGATCCAGCGTTAGATGTCGATGGCGTAGGTGCTTCTCCTATTGGACTTGTCTCGTGCCGTTGGCCACCTTGCCCCAATAAGCCTGTCGCCGCGCAACTTGAAAGCAAGCACACAGTGGCAACAGCCGTGATGACAGTTGTTATCCGCTTGCGCATACTGCGCTACCCCCGATTCTTGTGCTCCCCAGGACAGTCCGAATCTCATCGGACACAAACAACAATGCCACGTTTCAAGGACGCAGGAAACCTTTTTGTGTCCACTAAAGTAGACATCTACAAACTCACTGTTTGAATTGCTCAGGACCACCAAGCCATTGTTTCTCTCGGTCCACTAAAACCGGAACGAACACACCGACAATGCCAGCAACGGCGCCAAAAGTGTCCAACTAACATAAGAATCGGATTGATCGTTCCGCTTTTGCCCGCCTGTTGGTAACCTCATCCCCATAACCCAGCAAGTTCGGAGCGCTCGCTCTGGCACAATGCGACAACGGTTGCACGATGACACCAGAAAGGAGCTACCGCATGGACGTCAGCACACTTGGCCAGTTCGTTCGGGATCAACGCAAACGCATCGGCCTGACACAAGTAGACCTCGCTGACTTAGCGGGGGTCTCAGACCGTTTCCTGCGAGAGCTCGAAAAAGGTAAACCAACGGCTGAAGTGGGCAAGGTCATCACAGTTCTATCCACCCTCGGCTATGACCTAGAGCCCACGATCCACCGGGGAGACCTCCTGTGATTGTCGCAGACGTGTACAAGGCAGACGTACTTGTGGGTTACTTCTCACAGCACCCCGGTGGTGTCACCGAATTTGATTATAAAGACGACGCTGCTGTGGTCCCGTCGCAACCAGCTTGCCCCTTATACGTGCGCCTTATGTCACTTTTAGTGGGGCAATTCCCCCATTTTTCACCAACTTGCTGCCAGAAGGTCGACGTCTTTCTAACCTCAAGCGGACGGTGAAGCCATCGACTTGGACGGTGAACTCGACTTTTCTCAAGCGCTGACTGCCGCGGGAATCACCGACCCAATCGCTGTGCCGGGCGTGCAGGATAAAGCATCAGCTCGCACGATCGCAGCCCCAGTGAGTGGCGCTGACACCGAGTACATTCTTAAAGTTTCGCCCCCGGAGTACCCACGGCTCGTGGAAAATGAAGCCGCGTGCTTCAGCATCGCCCGCACCGCGGGGTTTCCGTTGGCGCAGGTGCATTTGCTTACTGACGTCCACTCCCGCCCCGGCCTTCTCATCTCCCGTTTCGATCGCGTGGGAGATCAACGACTTCATGTCGAGGACGCCGCTCAGATCATGGGGCTCTACCCCAGTGAGAAGTACTACCCATCAATGGAGGAGGTGGCACAAGCACTGATGTCGGTGAGTGCTTCGCCATTGCTCACAGCTCGCAATGTTGCTTTCCAGGTTGCGTTAGCGTGGCTGACGGGCAATGGTGATCTCCACGCCAAGAACATATCAATGATATGGCGCAATGGGATGCCGGAGGTGTCTCCCATTTACGATATTCCGTCGACACTCCCCTACGGCGACACCGCGATGGCGCTATCTATCCAGGGGCGCAAGGACAACATCAGCGGGAAAATCTTTCGAGCATTCTGCTCCGAGATCGGTTTGAATGAGAGGGCTACTGAGTCCGTCATGCGTCTTGCCCTGGAGGCCACTGAGGATGCAGCAGAGAAGATCATAACGGCGTCTGATTTCGACACTCGTCGCGCGCGGGATCTCCGTCGTATTTTAAGCCACCGCCGCGACCTATGGCTCTAAGCCCGTACGACCAGGGGCTTACTCCTCACCTGTGGGTTCGTCGAGAAGCACCGTGATGTCTTCATCGGTGTACGTGGCGGCGAGTTGAACATCGTTGCCCCCACCCCACTGGTTGCTGCGCACCAGGGCTTGGCGTTGGGACATGGGGATGATGGAGAACTCGCGCGGGTGGGGGAAAACTTGGCGGACGCGGTGGCCGGAGCGGAGGGCGCAGTGGTTGAGCCAGACGTCGTCCGCAAGCGGGGCTTTTCCTTGAAATTCCTTGCCGTGAGCGGCGACGAAATCCACCATCGAAGCTGGGTAGATCACCCCGGATACACCGGTAGCGAAGTGACGGAAAGAGGGTTCGGTAGTGAAGGTGGAGGTCCAGAGACGGTACGGCGCGAGGGCGCCATTAAACAATGTGATCGTATGCGCGCGATAGGCAACCACGTTGCGTGGGGATGCATCCGCGGCGTTGAGTAGCTTATCGACGAACCAACGCGGATACATCATGTCATCATCCACCGTGATCACGCGCACACCTTTGCCAGCGAACTCTTGGAAGGTGCCGTAGTACTTGGTGTGCGGACCGTACTTACCCTCAGAGCAACGCACATCAAGGCCACGGTGAACCAGACGTTTCAGGCCTGGTGGCCAGGGGCCGTGGAAGTCCTCCGCATCGAGCCACAAGATCACGGGCAGACGCACCGTGCCAACGAGGAGCGAAGCGATGGCATACACCGCGGTGGACAGGCGTTTGCCGTAGGTGGTCAGGGAAATAACGGTGTCACCGGCACCGGCTTCGGCAGCGCTGGGGAACGATAATGCGTGTGCCTTTGTAGCCAATAAGAGGCCAGGTTGGCGTGCGAAGGTACCCGCCGTATGGAGTACCTGGCGGACGGCATAGTCGATCCACATGAAGCGCTACTTTATCTCAGCTTCCCTCCACGACCACTTTGAGTGCATGATGGACAGCATGGATTCCGCGCCTCACACCTCCTCCCCCGATCCCGCTGACGTGCCAGAAGAAGGCAGTTCAGCCACGTTTCGCGACTGGTGGCAGGCAGCCCGCCCGCATACCTGGTTCAACGCCGTAGCGCCCGTGGTTGTGGGCACCGGCGCAGCCGCATACGAGTTTTGGTGGAGCCTGCCACAGGCCTTCTTGGCGCTCATTGTGGCCATGGGGCTCATCATTGGTGTGAACTACGCGAATGACTATTCCGACGGCGTGCGCGGGACCGATGATGACCGGACGGGCCCAGCGCGCCTCACTGCTTCCGGGAAAACCCGCCCGGAGAACGTCAAGCGGGCAGCGTTCATCTCTTTTGGTATCGCCGGTCTTGCCGGCCTGGTGCTGGCTCTGCCTGCGGAACCGTGGCTCATCCTCGTTGGCGCGGTGTGCATCCTCGCGGCGTGGTTCTACACCGGCGGGAAGAACCCGTACGGTTACCGGGGTTTGGGTGAGATTTCCGTATTCATCTTCTTCGGCCTCGTGGCGGTACTGGGCACCCAATTCACCCAGGTGCTCACGGTGACATGGGTGGGCGTGGCCTGCGCTGTGGCGGTGGGCGCGATCTCCGCGGCGATCAACCTGGCCAACAACATCCGGGACATCCCGACGGATAAGGAGGCCGGAAAGATCACCCTCGCCGTGAAACTGGGGGATAAACGCGCCCGCATCCTGTTTAGTGTGCTGACCCTGGTCCCCTTCGTGGTCACACTCATCCTTGCTACGACCCTCCTCACCACGTTGCTCGCTCTCGTGGCGCTGCCGTGGGCGATCAGCTCGATCATGGTGGTTCAGCGTGGCGCGCAAGGCCCGGACATGATCCCGGTGCTGGGGCGCAATGGGCGCGCCATGCTGGTGTGGTCCCTGGTCACTGCGGGCGCACTCACCGCTGCCTCCCCCATGTGGTGGGTGGGCGAAACAGTCCCTTACACCGTGGATGGAAACCAGGACTTTGGGTGGACCGTCTACATCGACCGGTAGCCAAAGCAAGCTTTTCAACGTTTCCCAAGGAGGCGCTTTTACGTGATCGATGTCTTAACCGGCTTCGCCATCATTTTTGTGGTGATCGGTGCCGGTTATGTGCTTGCACAACGAGGAGTGATTGGTGCTGGGGAGCAGCGCCTCATGTTCAACCGCGTCGCATACTGGGCGGCGTCGCCGGCATTGTTGTTCACCACGGTGGCAACCTCTGATGCAGCGACGTTTATCTCCCCCGTCGTGGTGGTGGTGTTCATTGCCACCGCGATCACCATGATGGTGTTCTGGGTCATCTCCCGATTGTTCTTCCAGGCGGATGTGCCAACTCGAATGGCTGGTGCGGCATCCGCCAGCTACTTCAACTCGGTGAATATCGGGCTGCCCATTGCCATCTACGTCATCGGTGATGCCGCGTACATGCCACCGGTACTGCTCATGCAGATGGTAATCGTCTCGCCGATTGTCATCGCGGGTTTAAGCGCGAACCCCACCGCCCCGGGTTCCCGCGGGCGCAATGTGTGGGAAGCGGTGAAATCAGGGTTGACCGCCCCTGTTGTTGTGGCACCACTCCTTGGCTTGGTCTTTGCTTCCATGGAGTGGACACTGCCTGATCCAGTGATGGCGCCACTAGAAATTTTGGCGGGGGCTTCCATCCCGATGATCCTGATGAGCTTCGGCGCCAGCCTCCGCGGCGGCGCGGTGCTGTCACCGGGGCCGGATAGGCCTGCAACCATCACGGCGTCAATCCTCAAACTCATGGTGATGCCCGCTATCGCCTGGGTCATCGGTGCGTTGGCTGGCCTTGAAGGTTCAGCACTCTACGCCGCAGTGATTCTTTCTGCTCTGCCCACCGCACAAAACGTGTACAACTACACCGCGAACTTCCGCGCCGGGGAAACCGTAGCTCGCGATACCGTGTTCATCACCACGTTTTTATCCCTGCCGGCGATGGTTGTGATCGCTTTACTCTTTGGCAAAGGGATTTAAAAAGGGACTTTAACGCCCCGCCAACTCATCGCTCACCCACTGCTTGCGGGCTTTGCGCTGGCTATTCCACACCGCCATCGCCTCAGTCGCTTCAACGCGTTGTTTGGTAAACACCAGCATGGACAGCGGGAACGCCACGATCAAGGCGAGCAATGCCGACATGACAATGGGCACCGGTGCGCCAATAAGCACGGCAGCGATCTGAATGATCACTGTTAGCAGAACGAAAAGGCCGAACCGTAGCGCCCCGTACTTCAATGCGGCGCGGTTTGCCCGCGAGCGGACCTCCGGGTCAACGGTTGGCGCGGAGTCTGTGTTCTGGTTCGTCTTTGGGTCTGTCACAGCCATTGACCTTAGCTGTCACCAGCGTTGTGTGGCGAACCAGTGGGAGCCAGTATGTTTGAAGGCATGGGTCGGTTAATTCTCTTACTGTTGATTGTTCTGGCTGTGTGGCTGCTCTGGCGTGCTTTCGGTCCCGGCAGTTCTGAACGGTACGGTTCGTTGCTTTCCAAGAATGTGGAGAAACCGCCCGCTATCAAGGGGCCGGACGATGATGAAGAGTTCCTGTGGAACATTGAGAAGAACCGGTTCAAGGAGCGCCGAGCGAAGGAAGAAGCCGAGCGCCGCGTCCGGGAAGAAGAGGAACGGCGTTTGCGCCGCGAGCAGCAGCAACAAAAGAAGCCAGAGGAGAACTCGGACGACTAGCTAGAGCCCCCACAGCCGATCAGTTGTCGGCCTTCTCCGTCCACTCCGGTTGGAGGCCCAGGGCCTGGGCGACGGCGACGACTTTTTCCCAGCGCACGCCGGCGCCGCCACGTTCGATAGTGTGCAGCGTTGAGCGCGAGATGCCAGCGGCGTCGGCGACTTCTTGTTGTAGCCGACCGGCCTCACGCCGGTGCTGGGCGAGGATAGCGCCGAGTTCAATCAGCACAGGGATGTCGCTGGCAGGCTTGCCTTGCTTGTTACGGGGGTTAGCCACGCGGGGGCTCCTTCATCGACGGGAGAGTAACAGGGTCTCAAGTGTGCGATAGTTGAAAAATCAACTTGTTAGTACAAGATACCCGTCCGCGAGGATTTTTTACAGCTTAGTTGAGTCCCGCGTAGGAGTGGAGGCCAGTTGCGACAAGATTAATGAAGAACAAGTTGAAGATACTTGTTACAAAAGCAGCGACGTTGATCCAGGCAGCCTTAGCATTCTTCCACCCGGCGGTAGCGCGAGCGTGGAGGTACGCGGCATACAGAATCCAGGTGATCAGTGCGACGGTTTCCTTCGGGTCCCACCCCCAGAAGCGACCCCAGGCAACCTCCCCCCAGATCGCGCCGAGCATGATGCCGATACCGAACACGGGCAGGGTGATAATCGCGGTGCGGTAGGCGTAGGAGTCCAACTTCTTGGCGCTGGGCAGTGGCTTCGCAATCGCACCGAAGAAGCCCTTCTCCTCCCCGCGCGGTTGCCAGATGCGCAGCAGGTACAGCAGGGAGAACATGCCGGAGATGAGGCCGATGGAAGCACCCACGGACACGGTTGAGACGTGGAAGGGGTACCAGAAGCTCTGCAGTGCTGGCACAAGCGGAGCAGCCTTGGCGTAGAGCACGGTTGCGGCCAGGAAGAGCAGCACGATATTCGGGGCGAGCAGCCATGGCCAGGTGGTGTGCCAGCCACGACGCTGGATGATCACGGCGGCGGCCACCATGGTCACGGCGGTCGAGGTGATCACAAACTCGTACATGTTGCCCATGGGGAAACGGCTCACGGACATGCCGCGCGTTACCACAGCCACCACGTGGAAGATGATGCCCACCCAGGTCAGATACTGGGTACTGCCAGCCATCTTGCGGGCGCGGAGACGAGCAGCGTCGATCTCCTCATCGGTGACGCCTGAGCTATCCAGCTCAGCCGAGCGTGACTTTTCCGCCCCGGTTCCGCCGCCCACCGCGACGAGTTCCTTCTCCTCCACCGCAGCACGTTCACGCTTAAGGTCGATGACGGCTTGTGCGCGCATGTAGTGAATGCAGGCAAGAATCAGGCAAACAATATAAACAGCGAATGCCGTACGCAGCGACAAATCTGATACGTCGGCGAGGGTGGAGTTGACCAGCATGCGAATAACCCTACTCCACGCACTCGCCCCGCACCAAGGCTGTGCGGCATATCACTGCACGTCAGTGCCATTCTTCGGCATCAGAGTCTTCTTCAAAATCAGTCTCATCGGGCTCTTGCTTATCGACGTCCCGGAGCACCGCCCCCACCACCTCATCGAACTCACTGCCCCACCCGGCGCGGTCTGTCCTGGCAAGTCCGGCGAGTTCAATGTGTGTTCCGCCACTAGCGGTAGGGGTGAAGCGGACCCACACGCGACGGCGTTTAATCAGCAAAGAACCAACGAGGGACCCCAGCAACAAGGTGGTGACCACGAGTGCCCACCCTTGGGTGGGGTCGCGGGATATTTGGTAGTTGGCGTATTCCGCGGCGCCGTCGAAACGCACGGTGATCTCCCCTCCTTCGGGGTTATCTCCTGCGGGAATGGTGGCTTCCTCACCAGCGCTGAGCATCACTCGATCAACCCGCTCCAAGTCACCGGAAGCGATGAGGGATTGATCGAGTTCAAAGAGGTTTTGCGGGCGGCCCGTATCCAGGCCGGCATCACCGATGTACAGGTCCAGGGAAACCGCCGGGTCATTCATGGAGGGGAAAGCCGACTGGAGCATATCCCCATTCGGTCCAGTCCACGCGGCGGTGGGGGAAAACACGCCCTCGATAGCAATCTGGTTTTGGCGGCGCTCCATCAGATCCGGGTACATGCCTGCCGGCGGATCAAAGCGCATGACACCAGTGGACAAGAAGAAGGTCAGGTCCGTGGGGCGGAACTGAACCATCTGGGTGCGCGTTTCACCGTTCGGCCAGGTCACGGTGATTTGTGGGGCAAAGCCGTGGCCCTGCAGATACACACGATCCCCGCCCACGCGCAGCGGGTGATTCACTCGTACGGTGTAGTCCTCCCAGCCAGGCTGGTTCTCCCTCGGGTTCTTCGGCGGAGTGGAAGCCATTGCCTCCCCTTCCGCATAGGACACCGTGGAGGAGAAAGTGTCAGCTTGGCCATTAGGCAGGTAGTCCGCAGTGAAGTTGTGGGAGACGAAGCAGAAGGGGGTGAGCCCGGTGCCGTCGAAAAGCGGGCCGGCGCGGAAAGTATCAAAGTTGGCGAGTGACGTATTGCAGAATTCGCGCGACTGCTCCACGGGCACCGCGAACTCCGATTCTGAATTGGTCACCACGATGACCTGGCCTTCGTAGAACACCATCCGGCCAAATGCGAACACCGCGATGATGGCCACGATGGCCACGTGGAAGATGAGGTTAGCCAACTCACGCGAATAGCCGCGTTCCGCGGAGATGGACACTGCCCCCGCGCGATCTTCCTCCGCCGTGTACTCCGCCACACGCCACCGCTTGAACTGGTCTTTTGCGTGCTGCACCGCTTCTTCAAGCGAGCTATCCACATCGCCACTGGCATGAAACGGCATGCGGTGCAGGTACTTCGGCGCACGCGTCGGCTTCGCTTTATACGCACGGTAATGATCGATGGACCGCGGAATGATGCAACCGATCAAGGAGATGATCAGCAGTGTCAGCAGCGCAACGAAGAAGGGGGAGGCGAACACATCGAACAAACTCAATGCGTCATAAATCTTGCCCATCGTCGGGTTCGCCGCGATGTACTCATCCACCTTGCTCGCGTTCACTTCCCGCTGGGGCAACAGCGCACCCGGCACCGCAACGACGGACAGCAGGAACAACAACACCAGCGCTGTGCGCATACTGGTCAACCAGTGCCAGGTGCGCTTAGCCCAGAGTGACACGGAGGATTTCGCGGAAGAGAGCATAGGAATCTATCGAGTGTTCGCAGTTCTAGAGCACGGTGGCGCCGTAACCGACAACCAGCTGGCGGGTCCAGGAGATGAACACATTCCAGGCCCCGGTGAGCAGCAACAAACCAACCAGCACCATGGCAACACCGCCGATGATTTGGATGGTACGCGAATGCTTACGCAAAAAGCCCACGGCCTCCACCATCTTGGCGGAGCCCAGCGCCAGGAGCAGGAAGGGAATACCAAGGCCAAGGCAATAAGCAATCACCAGCACAATGCCGCGGGCAGCGGTCATGCCTTCTGTTCCCACGGAGACAGAGATCACCGCGCCAAGCGTCGGCCCCACACACGGGGTCCAGCCGAGTGCAAACACCCCGCCAAGCAACGGCGCGCCCAGCCACGTCGCCCATTTCTTGGGCTGCATGCGAGTGTCTTTCTGCAGAATCGGCACACTGCCCATGAACACCAGGCCCATGATGATGGTCACCACACCACCAATGCGCATCAACGTGTCCGAGTTCAGCGCAATAACACTGATAGCGCCGAAGACAGTTACCGTGGCCAGCAGGAACACCGCAGTAAAGCCCGCAATGAACAACGCCGCCGCAACGACCACCGCCCCTTGACGGCGTTTACCCACGGTGACTTCCCCGTTTTTCACCTCCACTTCCCCACCGACAATGCCGGTGAGATACGACAGGTATCCCGGCACAAGCGGGATCACGCAGGGGGACGCAAAAGACACGAGGCCGGCCACGGCTGCGGCGAAGAAGCCTGCGAAAAGCGGGCCGTTAGAAACCAGGTCCGCAAACGTGTGGCCCATTTAATTTTCACCCGCCAGGCGATCCGTGACCTCGATAATCTCGGATGCCGTCACCTCACGCAGGAACACTGCCGCGGGACGGTGCTGCTTGTCCAGGATGACCGTGGTGGGAATGACGGAAGTAGGAATACCGCCCAAGGCAGCAGCAGTCCGGAACGGCGGGTCATAAATAGAGGGGTAGGTCGCCCCGTTGTCCGTGAGAAAATCCCGGGAGATCTCCGGCTGGTAGTCGCGGACATTGATGCCCAGGATCGTGCCTGATGGCTTACCGTCAACGGTCCGACCCGTCAGATGTTCCTGCACCTCCTGCAGGTCATCCACCTCCGCACGGCACGGCGCACACCACTGACCCCACGCGTTGAGCACCACCATCTGGTCCTCAAAGTCGGACAGAGAAATCTGCGTGCCCGGTTCCATCAAAGACTCACCGGAGAACTCCGACAAGGGGGCACGATCAGCCTCATCGTAGAAAATCTCCACCTGGCCGCCGGGTGAGTGAAAAGCGAAAGTCTCACTCGAACCAGGCACCGCGCAGGCGGACAGCCCGAACGCGCCGAGGAGTGCCACGCCTGACAGAACCATCGCATGAAAGCGGCGCATCTAAATCCCCTTCGCCGGTTCGGCGTAGGACCAGGACTTCAGGGTGTCCCCTTCAAAAACCAAGGAGGTCACACTAGCCAAGTCACACTTACGTGTTGCCGGGTTGTGCGGCAAGGACTTGCCTTGCGCCCAACGCTGCACCATCACGATGGGTAGCTGGTGGGACACCAGCACGGCCTCATGGCCCTCAGCCTCAGCACGAGCCTTATCTATGGCACGTCGCATTCGCTCCAAAATCTCCGTATAGGGCTCACCCCAGCTGGGCTTCAACGGGTTGACCATGTGACGCCACCGGATCGGATTGAACAGCTGGCTGCGCCAACCTTTAGTGCGCAAGCCCTCGAAGATATTGCCGGACTCAATGAGATCACGGTCCGTCTGGATCTCCAACCCAAGGACCTCCGCGATCGGTGTTGCGGTTTCCTGCACGCGCTCCAGCGGGGACGCCGCCAGGTAAGTGACGTCTTTGCCTTCGAAGCTCGCGGCAGTACGTGCCGCCATGGAACGGCCGCGGGCACTCAAGTGGAAATCCGGGAGACGCCCGTAGAGCAATTTCTGCGGGTTGTGCACTTCACCGTGTCGTACGAGGTGGACAACGGTCTCAACCATGACAAGCCCTCCTCTTTCAACTGCAATTTTCATGGAATGACAGAATGCGTTTACTAATCCTATTGGTTGATACCGCTTTCATGACGGAGGGGGCACCCATGGATAATTGACCTATGGGTGTTCACACGATCCCGGAAGTAACGCTGCGAAAAGTCGCTGACCATGACGTCACCGCGATTATCACCGCCTCAGGTGCTGCTATTCGACGTTTGGAGGTGGACGCCCGCCCCCTACTCAAGAGCTTCGAACCCGCTCAACGCCCGCCAGGAGCCGCCAATATTGTGCTGGCACCATGGCCGAACCGTGTTGCGGATGCAACATTTACCTTCAACGGTATAACCCACCAGTTGGAGGTCACCGAACCCGAACGCGGGCATGCACTCCACGGCTTCACATGGGGCCGGATTTTCAACATTGTGGATCACACGAATGACAGTGCGACGCTGCGCACCATCCTTGGTCCCGAACCTGGGTGGCCGTGGCAGATTGAGCTCACGGTGACCTACACGCTCACAGACACCGGCATCACCGGCACGATGACAGCGCACAACATCACCCCGGCCGGGGGTGAGCATGGTCCCGCACCATGCGCGTTGGGCGTACACACCTACTTGGACCCCCAAGGCGCACCCCTGGATGAATGCACACTGCACCACACCATCGAGCAGCACCAACCAGTGGATTCCCGCAACATCCCAACCGGTCCACGCCAGCCGTGGCCGGCAAGCCCCATGGACATGAACGGGGTGCAACTCGACGATGCCGGGGTTGATCCGGTGAAACGCCCACATATTGCCCGGTTGGTGAGGGAGGATGGATGTGGGGTGGAACTGGAGGCATCGAAAAGCATGACCTGGACCCAGATTTTCACCTCCCCGCAGCGGGAGCTGGCCGTCGAACCGATGACCGCGCCCCCAAATGCCCTGGCCACAGGCGAAGACGTGACCGTGCTGGCTCCTGGTGAACGCATGAGCGTGACCTGGTCAGTGCGGGCGATAAATAACTGAAATAACTGAACAACGTAAACCCGTAACTCAACAGAAAGCGAGTGTCAGCCATGGATACAGCACTAAGGCTCGACGCCACCTGGGTCGACTACATGCTCGTCGCGGTCTTTTTCGTGTTCGTGCTGGGAATTGGGTGGGCCGCGAAGCGCGGCGTGTCCTCGTCGATTGACTTCTTCCTCTCCGGTCGCGGACTGCCCGCCTGGATCACCGGTTTGGCCTTCATTTCCGCCAACCTCGGCGCGGTAGAGATCATCGGTATGTCCGCCAACGGTGTGGAATACGGCGTGCAAACCATGCACTATTTCTGGATTGGTGCCGTGCCCGCCATGATCTTCCTGGGCATTGTGATGATGCCGTTCTACTACGGCTCCAAAGTCCGCTCCGTGCCCGAATTCATGCTCAAACGTTTTGGCCCGGCAGCCCACCTGGTGAACGCGATTTCTTTCGCCGTGGCGCAGCTGCTGATCGCCGGCGTGAACCTGTTCCTGTTGGCCACGGTGGTAGAAGCGCTGCTGGGGTGGCCATTGTGGGCCACACTCGTGGTGGCCGCCGCCATCGTTCTGGCCTACATCACCCTGGGCGGCCTATCTGCGGCGATCTACAACGAGGTGCTGCAGTTCTTCGTCATCGTTGCAGCTTTGCTACCGCTGACCATCATTGGTCTGCGCCACGTTGGCGGCTGGAGTGGCTTGAAAGAATCCATCAACGATCCCAGCCACTTTTCCACCTGGCCCGGCCAAGAAATTTCTGGCTTTGCCAGCCCGGTGTGGTCCGTCGTGGGCATTGTGTTCGGCCTCGGCTTCGTGCTGTCCTTCGGTTACTGGACCACGAACTTCGTTGAGGTTCAGCGCGCAATGGCGTCTGAATCGCTCTCCTCAGCGCGCAAAACACCGATCATCGGCGCATTCCCCAAAATGTTCATCCCCTTCATCGTGGTTGTGCCCGGCATGGTCGCTTCCGTCCTGGTCACACCGATCATGGAGGGTAATGCCAAACCGAATGAAGCGGTGCTTTACCTCATGCGTGATTTACTGCCTAACGGTTTGCTCGGCGTAGGTATTGCGGGTCTACTCGCTGCTTTCATGGCGGGCATGGCAGCGAACATTTCGTCTTTCAACACCGTGTTCAGCTACGACCTGTGGCAGACCTATGTGGTCAAGGACAAGGACGATGATTACTACCTGCGTGTTGGCCGCCTGGCCACCGTGGGCGCAACCGTGATCGCTGTATTCACAGCGCTGCTTGCCGCGAACTTTGGCAACATCATGGACTACCTGCAAACGCTGTTCGGCTTCTTCAACGCCCCACTGTTTGCCACCTTCATCCTGGGTATGTTCTGGAAGCGCATGACTCCGCACGCCGGTTGGTCCGGCCTCGTGGCTGGTACCGCTGCAGCCATTGCGTTCTGGGCGTGCTCGCTGGGTGAAAACCCGTTGGTGAGCTTGCCAGGCCAGGGAACCGCTTTCGTTGCGGCTTCGCTTGCGTTCACGGTGGACATCCTCGTGTCCATCATCGTCTCCCTGTTCACCACCCCGAAGCCGGATGAGGAACTTGTGGGCTTTGTCCGCAGTGTCACCCCGAAGGATCAGCTTGTTGATGCGTCTGAGGCCACCTTGCCGTGGTACCAGCGCACCATCCCGCTGGGTGTCATCGCCCTTGCCCTTGTCATCGGCCTGAACTTGATGTTCCTCTAAAGGAAGTGATTCTTATGGCTAATTCACAAGCAGAAACCGCAACATTTGATATCCGTAACGTGATTGGGGCGCTGCTCGGTTTTTACGGGCTTGTGCTGATCATCTGTTCCTTCGTGCTCGACCCGGGATTCAATACGGACGAGCAGATCTCCAAGGAGTCCAGTGACAACCTGTGGGTGGGTATCGCCCTTGCCGTCGCAGCGCTGGTGTTCTTCCTGTGGGCACGGTTGCGCCCGATCGCCTTCAACCCCGACACGTTGGAAGCAGCAGATTAGATGACTGAGCTGAAAATCACACGCACCACCCTGTCGGATAGCCGGGAGCTTATCTACTTCGATGAACCCGGCACGCCCGATCGCACTGCCGCCGATGAGCGTGGTTTGCCGGAGGTGCTCACCGAATCCTGGATGCGGCGTGACCCGTTGACCGGCGAGTGGGCGATCTATGCGGCTCACCGCCAGAATCGGACGTTCCTCCCACCCGCGAATGAGGACCCGTTGGCACCGACGCGCCCTGGTCAGAAGCCCAGCGAGATCCCGGAGGATGACTACCAGGTTGTCGTGTTTGAGAACCGCTTCCCGTCCCTGAGCATGCGGTTGGATATCCCGGAAGGCTACGCCCCTTTCGTGGATGGTCAGGAGCTTTTTGAGCGCGCGCCCGCGTTCTCACGCTGCGAGGTCGTGTGTTTCACACCGGATGCGGAGGGCTCCTTCAAGGATCTTCCGCTTACCCGCAAGCGTGCGCTTATCGACGTCTGGGCGCACCGCACCGCTGAACTTTCCGCCCTCGAACCGGTCAAAGCTGTCTTCCCGTTTGAGAACCGCGGTGAGGAAATCGGTGTGACCTTGCACCATCCGCACGGGCAGATTTATTCCTACCCGTTCGTCCCGCCCCGCATGGCCGCCATTGCCCGTCAGGCTCAGGCTCATCGTGAAACGTATGGCACATCGCTTTTCGACGCGCTCTTGGCCGCCGAACTCGCCTCCGCCACCCGCATCATCGAGGAGACAGATCACTTCGTCGTGTTCACTCCCGCTGCGGCGAAGTGGCCACTGGAAGTCATGGTGATGGCCAAGCGCGCAGTACCGAATTTCGCTGAACTGACCACCGCTGAACGCGATGACCTGGCAGTGATCTGCGACAAACTGTTTAAGGCTGTGGATCAGTTCTTCCCCGGTATAGAGCGCACCCCGTACATCGCCGCATGGAACCAAGCCCCGGTGGATGCCCCGGAGGATGGGCGCTTCCACCTCCAGCTGTTCTCCCTCATGCGCTCCCCTGGCCGCATGAAGTTTTTGGCCGGCAGTGAATCCGGTATGGGTGCGTGGATCAATGACACCACCCCGGAAACCATTGCCGCCACGTTGAAGGAGGCATACCAGTGATTGTTTCTTCCACCCGCAGCCCCAAACAGTTGGCTACTGATGTGCGCGCGTTTTTCACCGAGCACATCGGGGGCGACGCTACCGGTGTGTGGGTTGCTCCTGGTCGTGTGAACCTCATTGGTGATCACGTGGACTATGCCTTCGGCGTGTGCCTGCCGTTTGCCACCACCATGGCCACAGCCGTGGCCGCCCGTGTGCGGGAGGACAACACGGTGCGTATGGTCTCCCACTCCCCCAACGGCGATATCCTCGATGCTGAAGTTGATCTTGCGGACCTGTCAGCGATCAGCACTGAACCTGGGTGTTTGCCTGACTGGCGTGGCTACATCGCCGGCACTGTTCACGCCCTCATCGGCAGCGATGCCGGCACCGGCCTGGACATCGCGGTGATTTCCGATGTGCCCTTAGGGTCTGGCCTGTCTAGTTCCGCCGCACTGGAGTGCGCCGTTGCTGTTACCGTGCGTGATCTCCTTGCCCCGGCCACGACTGATGAGCAGATCATCGCTGCCACCATGCGCGCTGAAAACCACTACGTGGGCGCCAATACCGGTGGCTTGGACCAAAATGCGGTTGTTCGTGGCCGTCAAGGTTTTGCCCTCGCCCTCGATTTCTTGGCTGGCACCCACGAACAGGTTCCGTGTGACTGGGAGGGCTACCAGCTCTTGGTTTCGGATAGCCGCGTGGAACACTCCCACGTCACGGGTGAGTACAGTTCCCGGCGCGGACTCATCGACCAGGTTGCTGCAGCCCTTAACTGCACGTTCCGGGAGGATGATGTGGTGGATCGCGCCGTGGAGTGGGCGTCTTCAGCTGAATCCGGTTATACCGCTCTTAGCGGTGCAACAGTGCGCCGCCGCGTACGCCACGTTCACAGTGAAACTGCCCGCACCATCCATGCGATTGAGGCGCTCAAGGCTGGCGATATCCCCCGGTTTGGTCAGCTGATGAATGAAAGCCACGCCTCTTTGCGCGATGATTTTGAGATCGTCCCGGATGCCCTCGAAACGGCAGTGCAGGCCGCACTGTCTGCCGGAGCGGTGGGTGCCCGCATCACCGGTGGTGGTTTTGGCGGTTCCATCATCGCCCTATGCCGCGAAGAAGATGTTGAGGCGGTGGCCGCAGCGATCAATGCTGACACTGCTGCACAAGGCCATCCCACTCCGGTGATCTACGCCACCAGCGCCCAAGACGGCGCCCGGCGCGTCGATTAGCTCACGCTTTCCGGGCGGTCTTGGACTGCCCGCGAAAGACCCCAAAGAGCACCACGACGATGAGACCAATGGCGATCCAGTTGGCTACCTTTGAGTACTGCTCAAGCACGTAGACGACTGGCTCGCCGATCATCCAGCCCAGGCCGAAGTAGAGGAAGGACCACAAGGTCTTCGCCACAAAGTCAAGGATCATGAACTTCTTCACATCCATGCCGGTTGCACCGCACATGACAAAGACAACGAAGGCGATGGGCAACGGAATAGGCAGATACGCCAAGAAAATGGCCACCCACCCGAGGCGGTGAAACCAGCCCTCCACGCGCTTGAAATTCTTTGCCGTGCGCTTGGAGTTTTGTGCCTGTACTTCCAGGATGCCCCGGCCCCACAGCTTGCCGGCCCACCAGTAGACCCAGTCAAACTTGATGTTCACCAGCGAGCCGATGAGCAGGAACCACAACCAGCCCGGTGCTTCCCCGACAGCAGCGAGCGCCCCCGTGGATGCCGCACCAATGCGCGAGCCCGTCACAGCCAGCAGGATCGGCGGATCCAAACCAAGCAGCCAGGCGCGCAGCGGAATCATGGACATACCAAAGATGCCCACAAAGCCAAACCAGGCAAGGCACCAGTAGTCTGACTTCGTCGGCTTAGAATTCCACGGCAGGCCTGGTTGCTCCCACCATTCGGGGTCCTCTTTATCTGATCCCTCCGGCGCCACTGAAGTATCTAGTTGCTCTAGTTCAACCGGATCAACGATCTCCTCGTTGTCCTCTGGCTCCTGCTCCTTGTGCATAGGACTTAAAGCTACACGGGGCAGTTACGAAGTGGGCACATCATCCGCTGTTGCGCGGGCATGTGCGATCACATCGCAGATGCTGGGACCACTTACCCATGCGCCGGTTGCAGAGATACCGGGGATCTGTGCGATCAACTCGCTTGCTTCCTGTGCTGCAGCCTTAGTGGCAGCAGTGTCCTCCGGGAAAGCACCGAACCAGCGCTGAACATAGATTTCTTCCAGGCCAGCAGCGCGACCATCAAAGCCCGTTACCGTTGCCAGATCATCCAAGGCCCAATCCACCAGATCATCCTCATCCGCATGCGCTTCCACATTGAGGGTCGCGCGCACCAGGGCACCATCCCGATCAGCCAGATGGGGCCACCGCTGAGAGGAAAACACAAATGCTGCTGCGCGGACACCGTCCGCGCCGTCCGCAATGCGGACCTCTGCTGCCTCCGGCAACCCTTCACCGGTGGCGAAGCGCATACCCACAACAACGCTGTTGGTCAGTTTTACCTTTGCCAACGCTTCGGCGGCACCAGCATCCACCTGTTTGAGCAGAAGTGCTGCCGTGGGGGCCGGCACGGCAAGCACAACGTTGTCATACAGCTTGTCCTCCCCACCTTTGAGGCGAAAACCCTGCTTCCCACTTTCCTTATCGGTCTCGCGCGTGATGCCCGAAATGAAAGCATCAATGTAAATATCAGCGCCGGATTCCTCGGCGAGCTTCTCCGGCAATTCTTGGAGGCCGTGGTGGAAGGTGGTGGTCCGGGGGACGTCGATAAGCGAAAGCTCTTTGCCGTCCCACCGTAAGGTTGGCGCATCGGTGGGGTCAACGAGCGATCCAGTGAGGCCGAGATCCTCAATGAACGCACGCATGTCCTCGGTCGGGATGAATGATTCCGCGCCGATGTCCGTGGGGCCGCCTTCGAACGCGACGGTGCGCAGTTTGCCGCCGATGCGATCCGTTGCTTCATACACATCGACGCTCGCGTCACACACGTGCTTAGCCACGGTGAGTCCTGCCAACCCGGCACCAATAACAGCGATTTTTGTCTTAGACATTGTTCTCCCCATTGACCAGTTCAGAAATAGTCTCCGGCTCCACCCGGCCCTCATTCGGGAAACTACGCGCGCGCATAGACAACCCCTCGATGAGCAACGACGAACCCAGCATGAGCACGGTTGCCACAATCGGGGGAATCACACCCGCCACGGCACACATCAACATGAGGCCGTTGTAAATCCATGCCAGTGCCAAGTTGCGGTCAATGACCTCACACACTTTGCGGGCATGCAACACCAGTTGTGGCACCGCCATCACGTCATGGCGCAGCAAAACAGCAGACACCGTGCGTCCACGGCGGCGGCAAAGCTCCAGATCCTCCGAATCCGCGTACATGATGCTCACCGTGGCCGCGCGCAGTGCATCGCGCACAGTCGCATCACCCACGAACGCGACCTCCGCGCCCGCCGCCTGAAGGTTCCGGATCGCCCCCGCCTTCCGGTTATTCGTAATGCCCGCCAACACATTGGAGATACCCAAGAAATCAGCAAAACGACGAGCCACCGGGTACGTATCCCGCGTAAGCATCACCGTTTCCACACCCATCTGCTCCAGGCGGGACACGGCCTCATCGGCATCGTCCTTGAACGGGTCGAACAACGTGATTACACCACGGTCCTTCCCCTTCCACCGCACCACCACAGGTGTGCCACCCGAGGTAGCGGCCACCGCCAAACGGCCACGCAAATGCGACAGGTTCACCGGCCGCCACAACATGGCATCCACCTGAGTGGACGTCTCCCGGCCTTCCTCATCCACGTACACGAGGTTCACGCGCGCGTTCAGATCACCGCTCGGTTCCGCAGTCACACTCACCAGCTCATAACGCGTAGGCAAATCCGGGTTATTCTCCGTTTGGGTTTTCGCCTCACGCGCCCCCTGCACCAACGCACGCCCCGCCGGAGTATCTGATTCCATGGACACAGCACCAGCGATGCGCATGACCATTTCCTCACTCTCCCCCTCCGCCGACGTCACCGTTTCCACACACATCTGGGACTTGGCCAGCGTGCCCACGCGGTTGAACACCACCGTGTCCATCATCTCCAATGAACGCAGCGTATGGCCGTCACGCAGCAACACCCCGTGACGCGCCGCAGACTCAATCCCCAGACGCAGCGCCAAGGCTGGGGACAACGCCAAAGCGACCGGCGCAACACCGGCCAACACAGCCAAAGAGGTACGCAAAGCAGCGTTATAGTCGCCCGAAATCAGACCCCATAAAATGAAGCTGAAAAAGGCCACGGTCATAGACAACGGCAACAGGCGGGCAGCGCTTTGCGCATACTGGACCGTCGCGTACCGCTGACGCACTTCCACATCGCGCAACCACTGCATGACCACCAGCCAGCGTGTTGCATGGCCCGTGCGCTGCGCACGCACCTTGATCTCCCCGGACTCAATCACGGAACCGGCATAGACGGTGGAGCCGACTTTGACGTGGTTGGGCTCGTGGACGTCGATAAGCCCCGGCCGCAAACGAGCCTTCCCACCGATCACCTTGCCGTCGGCGGGAATGACCTCACCGACGTGCACCACAATGTCATCACCGCGATTAATCTCGGCGACCGGGATGAGCTCCTTATCAATCTCCGCGCGGCCACGCATCTTATTAATACGCGTGTACTCAACCTCCGGATCAAGCGATTGATCCGCCATCTCATCAATCAACAACCTGCGCGCACGAATCGAATACCTACGGCCAATGAGCAGCAACAACGTGATCCCACACGCCACATCCAGGAACAACTCCGGGCCGTGCTCCGTACCCAGCGTGGTAGCAAACCACGTGAACCCCGAATGCCACCCACGCTGCCCCGTCGGTGCGAGAAGAATCACCGCCGCGGACCACAAATAAGCAATGATGATGGCCATGGAACTGGCGCCATCAAGCGCCGTGATACCGCGCCGCACGCCACCCAACATCGCGCGGTGAAAGGGAAACGCACACCACGTGACCACCGGGGTGGCCAGCGCAAGCTCAACCCACTGCCACCCATCAAACTGCGCCGCCTGAACGTACGCGAGCACCAAAACCGGCAGTGTGAGAACCAACGCAACCCACATCCGCGCCGGTGTGACCAAATCACGCGCGGTGTACAGAACATCGTCTTTCCTATCCCGCTTCACCGGTTCCTTGCTCTGCTGCTTCCGCTGCGACTCCTCGCGTCGCGCCCGCGGACCAAAACCCGCCTGGCGTGCCCGATCAAGCGAACGCTGCGCCGAACGGCGACGACGCCGCAACTGAATCGGAACATCCTTTGCTGCCTTGCGCCGCACATAATGCTCAGCGCTTTCCACCGCCGCCGCGTAACGGAACATCGACGTATCCGTCAACGAAGCCTTAATTCCAAGCTCCGCAAACTTATCGACGATCACCTCCGGCCGCGTATCCACCGTCGCCGTCACCCACGCCGTCTTACGCGGATGAACCACACGGCATTCCACCCCGTCCAGCTCTTCCACCGCGGCCTCAACCATGTCAATGTCCGGCGCCGGTGGCAGATTTTCCAACACGAAGGAATAGGACACGTGTGGCCGGTCTTCTACATCCGCCGCAAACCAGATAGATGCCTCCCCCGGCTTTTCTTCCACACCAATACCCGCTTCACGCGCAGCATCCATCGCATCCTTGATGGAACGGCCAAGCTCCTCATGGGACTCTGTCACCGGGTCCGGGTGTTCACCGTTGTTCTCTGGTTTGGTCATGGCTACTCACTGGTCTTTCATTGGAAGCGCGGACTCATCTCATCCACGTACGCGTTTGAATCCGGACGAAACGCTAGAAGCATAGCCACAACCAGCAGAACCACCACAACCATAGATACCCAGCCCGTTAACTGCACCACAAACGACGCCAGATGCAAGAAGCACGTTAAAGCCACGCCCACACCAGCCCAACGGCGGGCGGTACGGCTACCTTTGGGGAAATACGCTGCTGCGGACACCAACCACACCGTGAGAATGATGCTGCCCCATGCCGTGACCCGCATATTGGTCATATACCTATTGCGGAATGCTTCGTCGGCGACATCGCCCAAGAGTTTGCTCACATCATGAATCACGGCGTCACCGGGGTATCCGTCGGCCAGCAATGTGAACGCGGTGAGCAACATCAACACACCTGCCGCGCAGATGAGGTAAAACGCAACACGCAGATTACGTGGGCACCCCTGCCCCGCAGTTGTTGTTGTGCGTCTGTGGTTACGGTTCGGATCATTCGGGTCCGTCACCATCGTGGGAAACATACCGGCCATGGTCTTCAGTCTGCCTCAGATCACTTGGGGCCGTGCAACGTCTTCGTATCCTTAGGGGTATTGGGCTTGGCCGTCCACGTGCGCACCTCATCCTGGGTGGCAAAGAAAATGGCGCACACGCCGGCCACGCCCGCGATGATCTGCATCGCCCCATCCAGAGCAATCAGTGGCGTCGGCACAGCACTGCCACTAACTGGGACCGCAAAGATCAACATGACGCGCAACGCGAAGTAGCCACCGAAAACCATGAGCAACTTCAATGCATTGTCCGCCCAGGAAGCCTGCTTGGCCACTGCCCGCACCGCAATTGCCAGCACCACGACGATGGCCAACGCGAACAGTGCCGCAATCCCAACAGAGGCGTACGCAAGCGCCGTCATGTTCGCGTCACCGATTTCCTTCGCCGCGGATGGACGCGCCTGCTTTGCCTGCTCAATCATCGCTGATGGATCAAGCAGGACCGCCACCACGGAAAACAATTGGTGAATCACCTCACCGCACAGCATGACAACAGCGGTGAGAACAAACAGGCGGACCGCCTCCGGCTTCCCTTTCTCGCCGGCAGCGGACGGAGCAATATGGCTTGGGGTCGTGCCCCGATCAGGTGTGGTCATAGTGATGAAATCACTGATCCTTCCAGTCCCGGAGTCTCCGAGCTGACTAACAAGCTTAAAGGCTTAAGAGCGACGCGCGCGACGCTTCTTACGTGGCGGGGGCAGCTGGCCTGCGGCACGCAGCCCAGCAACATGCTCTGCCAACGCATCAACCAGGGATGGTATGTCAGCCGATTCCGGTACAACGTCAACGCGCAAACCCTGTTCTTTCGCTTCCGCGGCAGCCATAGGGCCAATGCAGGCGATGATGGTGCGGGCATGTGGCTTACCGGCGATACCCACCAGGTTCTTCACCGTGGATGCGGAGGTGAAGCACACGGCATCAAAGCCACCGGTTTTAATCATGTCGCGCACTTCCGGTGCCGGCGGGGCTGCCCGGACGGTGCGGTACGCCACCACATCGTCGACCTCCCAGCCGCGTTCCTTCAGGCCCTCCACCAGAACGTCCCCACCAATATCGGCGCGCGGCAGCAGCACGCGGCCCACCGGATCAATTTCTTCCACGTAGTCCGGGAAGACATCCACCAGGCCTTGGGCAGTCTGCTTGGTGCGGTGCGGAACCAGCTCAGGGATCATGCCGCGGGCACGAATCGCATCAGCGGTTTTCTGCCCCACGGCCGCCAGGTGCACACCAGCAAAGGAGCGTGCATCCAGCCCGAGTTCCTCAAACTTGTCCCAGACTGCATCCACCCCGTTAACGGAGGTGAACACGATCCACTGGTAGCGCCCCTCAACAATGCCCTTAATCGCACGATCCATCTGCGCCGGGTTACGGGGCGCTTCCATCGAAATCGTGGGCACGGACTGAGGGATGGCACCGTAGTAGTTCAACCGCGCATTCATCGGCCCGGCGTGCTCCTTCGCACGCGGGACCAGCACACGCCAGCCGTACAGCGGACGGTTCTCCCACCAGGAATACTTCGAGCGGTCATCCACCGCAGTACCGATGGTGACAACGAGCGTGCCATCCAAATCCGCATCCAACTTGCCCACCGTTCCCAACGTCGCATCAAACGTGCGCTGCAGGCGGGTTGTGCCATTGACCGTGACTGTCAGTGGGGTATCCGGGGAAAATCCACGTGCAGTGAGCTCCGCACTGATCACCGGCAGGTGCTCCACATCAGCCTGAAGCACGAGCGGCTGCGGCGCGGCAGCAAGACCATCCCAATCAACCGGCTCATTAGCCAAGTCAGCCTCGGTGTACGTGGAACCCAACGCGATACCCGCAAAGGACGGCACAGTCGACGGCAACGACATTCCCGGCACAACCTGAAATTCAATGCCGGCAGCCGCCACCTCAGAAATCTCCCGCATAACCGCATTCCGGGTCAGCGGATTGCCCGCAATGAGACGAATGACATCACCATCGCCCGCATCACCACGAGCAATCGCAGCCGCCGCCTCATCAAGAGCAGCCTCAAGCTTTTCGACGATCCCTTCCCCATCCGGCTCACACTCCGACAACTCCGCCGCCGTCGGATCAGCCGGCTTCACCGGCTTACGGCGCGCACCGGCTTCCTTCGCCTTAACGCACATCTCCTCATACGCAGCAGCAGCCGCATCGAGTTTCTCTGCCGGTACCGGCAAAACCGATCCAACAACATCGCGCACACCCACGGACACACCCGGATCAACCACCGCAACAGCGTTACGCTCAAGCACTTCACGCGCACGGATAGTTAGCAGGTCCGGGTTACCCGGACCTGCACCAACGAAAATGACCTTCCCCCGCAGAGCATCTAAATCCGGGTCGCCAGAACTAGCGGTAGCTGCCTTCTTGGGCTCGGCTAAGGGCGTGGAGGCACTCGTCATCGACACAAATCTCTTCTAAAACAGACTGCTAAAACTGGGTGAACCTAAAATTCACAGGGCAGCCGTCGCGCCTGCTAGATCCTCCAAATCAGCGTTCAGGGGACCATATGAACAGCAGTGCCGACGGCATGTGGTAGTTACACCTTAAATTGATCAAGCAGAAATAGAAAACTGACGCCCGCACCATCACCCTTGAAGCGCCGCAGCAAGCTCCGCATTATCTACTTCCCAACACGCGAATTCCTCACCATCAATGACCACCACGGGAACCCGGTCGCCGAATTCGGTGGCGAGTTGGGGGTCCCCGTCGACGTCGATAAGCACTAACTGCGCACCCGCATCCGCAACAACAGGCTCGATCTGCGCGGCCACACGCTCACAAGAACCGCACGTCGCACGCACCATGAGTTCAACCAGCACCATCCAACCCCTCTCCAACGCATTGGGCGCCTACGATGGACTAGGCTACCGCCACCAGCACGACCGAAAGGACAGACCCCGTGAGCCCAATCAACGGCCCCCGCTCACAGTGGTCCCACTCGCGAGGCAACGTGCGCCGCTTCATCGAAAGCACCGCACTCCCACCCATCGACGACAACCACCAGCGCAAAGCCGGCCTCGCCGCCGCCCGCGCCGCCGTCGAAGCCGGTGGCATCCGCATCACCACCCCAGACCCAGACATCCCCCAACACGTCACCGCCGCCGCATTTTTCGACGTTGACAACACCCTCATCCAAGGCAACTCCCTCATCGCCCTTGGCTACCAACTATTCAAACGGCGCTACATCGAACTTCGCGACATTTCCCCATACCTCATCACCCAAGTCCGCTACCGCGTGTTCGGCTCTGAACTACCCGACGCCATGGCCCAAGGCCGGGAAAAAGCCCTCAGCGTGGTCAAGGGCCAAAGCGTCGAAGAACTCACGCAACTGTGCACCGACATCGTGGAAAACCACCTAGTAGACCGCACCTACAACGGGACCCGCGAACTCGCCGCCATGCACATCGCCGCCGGCGAACAAGTGTGGCTCGTCTCCGCCACCCCGGTCCAAGTCGGACAAGCGCTGGCCGCCCGGCTGGGATTCACGGGTGCCCTGGGCACCGTCGCCGAAGAAAAAGACGGAAAATTCACCGGACGCCTCGTTGGCGACATCCTCCACGGCCCCGGTAAAGCCCACGCCGTCCAAGCACTAGCAGAAGCCCAAGGCCTCGACCTCAAAGAATGCACCGCCTACTCCGACTCCGTCAACGACATCCCCATGCTGTCCCTCGTAGGCACCCCCGTAGCCATCAACCCCGACCGCCAACTACGCAAGCACGCCGAAAAAAGCGGCTGGCTTATCCGCGACTACCGCCCAGTCCGCCGCGCCTTCACCAGTGCCCTGATCCCCGTTCTCGTGGCATGTGGCGTTGTGGCCCTGGCGAAGGGCTGGAAGGCGGCGCGACATCAGAGCTAGGGGTTGCTTCCCACCTCCGCGCGACCTCCACCGGAAAGTACGAATCACGTGCTGCACATCTAACAGAATCCTGCAACCTTGTCGCACCGGCCCCTCGGTTCAAGGTTAACTAGCAATTGGGTCCGGCCTGTTTGG
>NZ_JRNG01000042.1:0-26612 GCF_000759055.1 Corynebacterium tuscaniense DNF00037
ACCTGGGCATCAAAGGATGCCAGGGTCTCGATCGGGTTGGCGAGACCCGCGACTAGTGCTGCAAAAGTGTTCATGCCGGCAACGCTAAACCGAAAACCAGAAACGCGCGAAAAGGGCCTGTGAATAGTTTCTAGTTATCCACAGGCTCCGCGCGCCAGAACACGCCACGTAGCCAGATAACGTGCACAAACAGCCCGGTTCCCTACACAACGAAAAAAGATCCAAACACTTGGCACGGAAGCAAAACCGACCACCGGACACGCAAAGTGCCGTGTATCTTATCATTCCTGTGCATGAAAACGGGCCCCATAGGGGCCCGAGTTTTCTAACTGAGGGAAGGTTTAGAGCTTCGCTTCAGAGGCTTCAGAGGTCTCAGGGCTTTCAGTGCCTTCGATGCTTGCGCTGCCTGCACTTTCGATTGGACGGTGCGTACCAATCTCCAGTGGCGGGACAGGGCGGATCACGTCAATAAGTGCACCGATGATGAAGGCAACACCGGTGGGAAGCAGCCAGCCAAGGCCTTCTGCCTCCATCGGGGACCAGTTCACCAGCGGCCTCAGGGCGTCTGCGCCCCAGTCCAGGGAGATGAAGGTGCCGATTGCGGACCAGACGACAGCAACCCAGATAGGCAGGAAGAAGCCATAGCGCATGCGGGTGCGGCTACGGAAGGCTGGCTCGATGATGGTCACGAAGATCAGCGCGATAGCAGGTGGGTACAGGAAGCCGATGACCGGAGCTGCGATGGACATAACGAAGGAAAGGCCTTGCGTTGCGATGATCGCGGAAGTGACAGCGAAGATCACTGCCCAGGTGCGGTAGGAACCAGCGAACTGCTCAGAGAAGTACTCCGCGGTGGAGGTGATCAGGCCAATCGCGGTGGTCAGGCAGGCAAGGAGGACGATCAGGGCGAAGATGATCTGGCCTGGCTTGCCCATCATGCTCAGGGCGGCGTCGGCAAGCAGCGGTGCACCGGACTCGTATTGGTCTGCGCCGGGCATGGAGCGACCGATGAGGCCCAGGCCAACGTAGATGACGGCAAGCATGATGCCTGCGCCGAGGCCGGCGAAGATGGTGGCGCGAACTAGTGGTTTGCCCTCGCCAACACCCTTGTAGCGCAGGGAGGAAATGATCACGATGGAGAACGCCAGAGCGGCGATGGAGTCCATGGTGAGGTAGCCCTCAAGGACACCGGAGGAGTATGCGTTGGTCGCGTAGGTTTCCGTCGGGGTGAAGTTCTGGTTAGTCAGCGTGAAGACGGCCAGAGTGATCATGATGACCAGCAGCAGGACGAGTGCTGGGGTGAGGAAGCGCCCCAGGGTGTCGGTGATGGTGGTCGGGTTCCAGGACAGCGCCAGGGCGATGCCGAAGAAGACGATGTTGAAGATTACCGCAGGGACGATGCCTTCCCAGCCGAAGACCGGGGTCATGGCAACTTCAAAGGACACTGCTCCGGTACGTGGCAGAGCGTAGAAGGCGCCGATGGACAGGTAGGCCAAGATCGGGAAGATCACGCCGAAGATGGTGCCTGCACGCTGTGCAAGGTCGCGCACGTTAGAGCCGGACAAGGCAATAGCGATCACGGCCAGGACGGGCAGTAGGGCACCGGTGGTGAGGAAGCCAAGGATGGCGGGCCAGAAGTTATCGCCGGCTTGAACAGCCAACATCGGCGGGAAGATCAGGTTGCCGGCACCGAAGAACATCGAGAACAGTGCAAGACCTGTGAACAGGATTGCGGTCCGCGAGCTCCCTTTGCCAGTGCCTTGAGTCACTGTAGACATCGTTCCTCCAGGAAAATGACGGGGTCGAACAATTAGTAGGTGACACCCTATCATCTCACTGCACGAGATCAATATCCTATCGGGTGAAAACGCTGTCCTGGGTTAGTTACCCAGCCCACTCACAAGGTCCCGGAGTGCGCCCAAGGGGATCTCCAACCAGTCGGGCCGATTGTTAGCCTCGTACACCACTTCATATGCGGCTTTATCAGCAATCAAGGAGTTCAGAATCGGGTTCTCCGCGACACCGTATCCCGCAAGAAGTGCGCTCACATTGGCACGGCCGCCCATTGCCTCCGCGTAGCCAAAAGATCGGACCATGCCTGCAACGTCGCGCAGTGGGTGGTCGGGTTGTCGGCGCTGCTCAAGTGGGCGTGCTGGTTCGCCTTCAAAATCAATGAGGTACCACTGCCGCGCAGTGTCAGTGAGCAAGGCTTGCCCCAAGTGCAAGTCGCCGTGGATGCGTTGGATAGCCACCGTGTCATCGGGAACACTGTCGTACAAAGCTCTCAGTGCCTTCTCGTAGTCGCGCAGGATTTCAGCGCGCTCCACCAATTCGTCGAGACGCGAGTGCAGCAGCTCACGTATGCGTGTGCCCGGGACATCTTCGTGCCCGAAGGACTCCGCCAGTGCATCGTGGACAGTGCGTATTGCAGCGCCAAGCGCAAAGCAATCATCATCAGACAGGCCCGTGTTCAGTGCGTACTGGAAGCCATCGTGACCGCCAGCAATGAAATCCTGCAGCATCGCTAACGTGCGCCCATCACGCACCACATATCCCCGCACACCAGCGACATGCGGGCAGTCCGCGATGCCACTGAGCAGTTCCACATCTGGATTAAGGCCTTCTTCCAGTTTGCGGAAGACCTTCAGAATGTACTTCTCATCCACAACCAACGAGGTATTTGACTGGTCAGCTTGCAACGGCCGCGCATTCGCCACAGGAAATACCCCATGTACATCACCAAAAGCAGCCACGTTTTCCAGGTAGGCTTGCGCGCCAGCGTCAGTGTCCAGGACATCTTCATCGAGGTGCTTATCGACGACGACTTGGTACACATCCCGCACACCCCCATGCACCACATCCATCAGTTGCCAGGCGTAATTACCTGCGGGCACCTCCGCGGTGACAGCGGAGGATTCAATGGGTTCAGATTTAGCGCCATAAAAGCGTGCAGAGTGCAGATCCATGGGGAAGGCTGGCCCTTTCTTGTGAGTTAATTGCCGGAAATGTCGAACCAAAAGTGGCCATGTGGTGCCAAGGTGACCAGCCATGGCAGTTCACCGATGGCGGGGAATTCCACGTTGCCTGACAGCTCACGCGGAGTTACCCCGGCCAGGTGGCTCAAGTTCATCTCCACTGGTTGGGGCAGGGAACTCATGTTGTTCACGCACAGGATGCGTTCGCCTTCAAACTCGCGGATGAACGCCAGCACCTGAGGGTTCGGGTGATCAACTTCCTGGTAGTCACCACGACCGAAGGCCTTGTATTGCTTGCGGATGTGCACGCGTTCGCGCACCCAGTGCAGCAGAGAATTTTCGCGTTCCATTTGTGATTCCACATTCACTGCCTGATAGCCGTATGTGTCATTGCGGATTGCGGGCAGGTAAAGCTGCTCCGGTTGGGCGCGGGAGAAACCACCATTGCGGTCCGCGCTCCACTGCATGGGAGTGCGGACACCATCACGGTCAGGCAACCAAATGTTGTCACCCATGCCAATCTCATCGCCGTAGTACAAAAACGGTGAACCAGGCAGGGAAAGCAACAAAGCGTGTGCCAACTCAAGGCGGTCACGGTGCCCACCCAGAAGCGGTGCCAAGCGGCGACGGATACCCACATTTGCTCGCATCCGTGGTTCCGAGGCATAGGTGGCGTACATGAAATCACGTTCTTCCTCAGACACCATTTCCAAGGTCAACTCATCATGGTTACGCAGGAAGATACCCCACTGGGCGGTGTCTGGAATAGCCGGGGTTTCCCGCAGGATATCGATGATGGGCTGTGCCTTCTCCTGGCTAATACCCATGAAAATCCGTGGCATGACGGGGAAGTGGAATGCCATTTGGCATTCATCCCCCGAGCCATCCTCACCGAAACCGAAGTACTGCACCACTTCATCCGGCATCTGGTTGGCTTCGGCGAGGAGGAAGCGGCCGGGATACTCTTCGTCGAAAAGCGTGCGCACGCGTTTGATGAACTGGTGGGTTTCCGGCTGGTTCTCACAATTCGTGCCTTCGCGCTCGAAGAGGTACGGGATCGCGTCAAGGCGGATGCCGTCCATGCCCAAGTCAAGCCAGAAACGAATGACATCGATGATGGCGTCCTGCACAGCGGGATTGTCATAGTTCAGGTCCGGCTGGTGGGAGAAGAAACGGTGCCAAAAGTACTGCTTCCGCACCGAATCATACGTCCAGTTGGATTCCTCCGTATCAATGAAGATGATGCGCGCTTCGCTGTACTCCGACGGATCATCCGTCCACACATAAAAGTCCCCATACGGGCCCTCCGGATCACGGCGTGATTCCTGGAACCAAGGGTGAGCATCCGAGGTGTGATTGATGGGAAAGTCCGTGATGATGCGGATGCCGCGCTTGTGCGCCGCATCCACCAGCGAAATGAAATCCTCTACCGTGCCAAACTCCGGCAGGACCTTCCGAAAATCACGGATATCGTAGCCGCCATCCCGCAGTGGTGAATCATAAAAAGGTGGCAGCCAGAGGCAATCAACGCCGAGCCACTGTAGGTAATCAAGCTTCTCCTCAACACCCTTCAGCGTGCCGGAACCCGTATCGTCCGGATCATAAAAGGCACGCACGAGAACCTCGTAGAAAACAGCATCCTTGTACCACTGCGGGTCCGGGCGCTGCCAAGGCTCGTTGCCGGGAGCAGGGGCCGGGGTTGCATACTCGCTGGCATCAGCCTCGATGATCAATCCTTGCGGGTCAGTGTGCTCTTTCATGCACACCGAGGTTACCCAGCTGTGCGAATAGCTGCAGAGATCCGTTCCACTGCCTCGGCCAAGATCTCCGGGCTCGTGGCAAAGTTCAAGCGCACATGGTGTTCACCACCGGCACCAAAAGTTGCTCCCTCATTGAGAGCGACCTTGGCATTGCGGCGCAGCCACTGTGCCGGCAACGGATCATTGCCAATCGCCGTGTCCTGGAAGTTCAAGAACATCAGGTAGGTGGCATCCGGTCGGGTGAACTCAACCCCAGGGATAGCCTCCGGCAGGCTATCCGCGAGCCAGTCGCGGTTCTTCTGCAACGCCACCAGCTGGTCATCTAGTGCTTCGGTGCCGTGGCGGTAGCACGCCTCCGCTCCCACAATGCCCAGGGTGCCTGTTCCGTCCTTGGCCACACCGGTCAGCCCATCCCAGATCTTCACATCCTCTGCGTTGGAAAAGACAATTTGGGCGCACTTCAAACCAGCGATGTTCCATGCCTTGGACGTTGCTGTCACCGTGATGCACACGTTGGCGGATACGTCATTGACACTCGCCGCGCAGATGTGACGGTTCCCGCCGGTGGGGTAGACGATAGGCGCGTGGATTTCATCCACGAGCACACGCGCACCGTACTTATCGGCGATGGCGCACAGTTGTGCAAGTTCTTCCGCACCGAAGAGGTAACCCCACGGGTTATTCGGTGCGGCCAACAGAATGGAACCTGCACCATTCTTGAATGCAGCCTCTACCTCCATGAGATCAAGCCCGTTCTTCGCACCAACTTCCACCATTTCGCGGCCAGCGGTTGCCGGGATTTCCAGGAACGGTGGGTAGGACGGCACCGGGACAATGACGGCAGAGTCCGGTTTAGTGAAGTATTCGACGCCCAACAGCATTCCGCGCACCACGTCCGCAACCGGAAAGACCCACTCTGGGTTCGGGCGCCAGCCGTAGCGCTCCGCGTAGAAATCGGAGAGAGCATCGCCGAGCTTATGGTGTGCCGGGGTGTACCCAAACATCTCTCGGTCCACCGCATCCTGGATCGCGCGTTTCACTGGCTCAGCGGTTGGAAAATCGCTTTCAGCAACCCACAACGGCAGCACATCGTCGCTGTACTGGGTCCACTTGCGGGTGCCACGAGCGCGGAGGGAATCAAGACTAGGAAAGTGCATGGCTCCCACGCTAGCCTTTGACCTTGCCCTAACGGCAAACTTTATTCTCGCGGACATGATTGATCGTTCCATTTATCCAATGCCCATGTTTGTGACTTTGCCGGTGAGGGATTTCGCCGCGACTGAGAAGTTCTACCACGCTGCAGGCTTCATCTCCCTGGCTACCATCCCGGGCGCAGACGGCGCTCCAGCCCTTATTCATTTCCGCCGCCAGCGATACCAAGACATCCTCGCCGTTCCCGCACGTGAACTCACTCCGGGCTCAATCACGGTGACTTTCGCTGCCCACGACGATGATATTGACGCCATCGCCACCGCCATGCGCGCCGTCGGAGCAAATGTGGAAGGGCCGGCGGACACACCATGGTTCACCACTGACATAACTGCGACCGACCCAGACGGGCACACCATCATCTTCACCAAGCAGCGCAGTCAGGAGGCCGATCAAGCACAGAAATGGGCAGATACCTTCGAGATGCAATAGCAACTAGTTGGTCGACTTCGTTATCTCTTCGGTGTCCTCGGTGTCTTCCGCATCTCGCAGGCCGAAAGCCTTGAGTCGCTTGCGGTCAGCGGCGGACGTGGATGCAGTGAGCGCCAGCAGTTCTGAGTAGATACCACCGGAAACAGCAAGCTCCGCGGGAGAGCCAATCTCATCGATGTGGCCGTCTTTGAGGGTGATGATGGTGTCGGCATCCGCAATCGTCGATAAGCGATGGGCGATCATGATGGTGGTGCGATCCTTCATCAACTCCTCCAGGCCAGCCTGGACGGCGCGCTCTGACTTCGTGTCCAGTGCTGAGGTTGCCTCATCGAGCACCAGAATGGGCGCGTTTTTGAGCATTGCGCGCGCCACTGCTACTCGCTGCTTCTGTCCACCGGACAAGCGCAGGCCACGCTCACCAATGACCGTGTCATAGCCGTCCGCGAAGCTGGTGATGAAGCCGTGTGCATTCGCCCGCTTCGCCACAGCGACGACTTCCTCATCCGTGGCATCCGGCTTGCCGTAAGCGATGTTTTCCCGGATCGTGCCGGAAAACAACGCTGGCTCCTGAAAGACAACCCCCACGGAGGCTCGCACCTGCTCAATATCCGCTGCATCAATATCCGTGCCACAGACCGTGAGCGTGCCCGCATTGATGGGGTACAGGCCCATGAGCAGATTGACCAGAGTGGACTTCCCGCCGCCAGACTCACCAACGAGCGCAACCTTCTCCCCATGCCGCGCGGTGAAACTGATGCCATCCAACACCGGCTCACCAGCGTTGTAAGCAAAGGACACCTGATCAAAGCGCACCATCGGCTCCTGCTCAGGCAAAGCTGGCACCGCCGTTGTATCCAGCACCGGCACATCCGATGCCGCCGTCGCGGCAACAACCTGGGTGTTGGCGGATTCCTCCACCTCTTCATCCATCACCTTGAAATAATCACGCGAACCGGCAATGGCGCGCTGGGCAGAATCCACCAGCCAGCTCATCATCTGCACCGGGTGCTGCGCCATGGCAACCAACTGGACCAACATCACCATGTCACCGATGGTGAAGCGACCATTCAGGGTTTCTTTGAACAGAACCAGATAAATGCCAAAGAAGATCACGTTCATGGCCATGCCACGGGCCACATCCATGGAGTGCCACCAGCGTGATTGCGGTTTAGTCAGCTCAATGGTCTGACCGTAGTGTCCACCAAACTTATCCAATTCACGCGACTCCGCCACGAAGGACTTAGTCACCTTCACCTGACCAACGACCTCAGCGAAACGGCCATTAGCAAGGTCGATCTGCTCATTCTTGCCCTGCTCAAACTTCTGCCACTTCTTCGAGGTCAGCGCTGTGAGCCCGAGATAAATAGGGAAGAGGAGCAAAAGCAGGATGGTCAGTGGCCAGTAGAAATAGGCCGTGATTCCCAGCACCGCAATCACCTGCAGCAGCATAGGCAGCAGCGTGTTGGAAAAGCTCTGCACCGTCTGCGTGATGTTCATGATGGAACGGTCCAGCCGGGCAATGATCGTGCCGGTAACCTGGCCATCGAAATACCGTTGAGGCAGCGACAATAACTTGGCAAAGTACCGAGTGGACAACACCTGGCGGATACGGGCCGCCACCACATCACCCAAATAGCCACCCACGTTGCGCATGAGAGTGTCCACAGACTGCGCCGCAAACAACGCGATGGCCAACCACAAGATCGTGGTTATCGCCGCACCGGCTGCATCCGGGCCCTCCTGGATGGCACCAACAATCGTGTTTGTTGCCTCACGCAGAATAAACGGTGAGACCAAAGCCAAACCGGCAGTCACCGAGGAGATGAGAACAATGCCCAGGTAGTAGGGCCACAGGGCGGAAGCACTACGAAGAACACGAAATAAAGGTTGCACGGGCATCAACCTACACGGGTGCAACAGCGGTGCTGTTGGGCTGTAGAGTAATGGCCATGTCTGCTCACACACTTCGGGTCGCTGCCGTTGGTGCCGTGGCCTGCTTGGCTTTCACACTGTCCGGCTGCGTTAGTAATGATGGTGTGGAAGGCCAGGACGGCACAATCACACCAACGACGGGCGTGGCCACAGAAACGGAAGGCCCCGAGCCTTTTGCCGTTGAGAAGGTAAGCCCGAAAGAAACCACTGAGATTTCAGGTGAGTCCGTGGAGGACCCGGCCATGCCGGTGTCCTACAAGTGGCAGGGCAGCCGCTCAGCTTCGGGTGGCACGGTCGTTACCGTTGCGGTGCACAACACCTCTGATTCGCCGATGCCGGTGGACGCTCTCGGCTCTCCAACATTGACATACAACGGCAGCCAGTCCGCACGCAGCATAAGCGCTGAGTCCGCGGGGCTTGAGTTTGAAGGATTGGACCTGCCGTTGGGAGCCGGTGCCACGATGAATGTGCAGTACGCCTTTGACGTGAGTCCGGGGAGCCTGTCGCAGGCGAAGTTCCACATCGGCAATATTGTCTTCACGGGTAACCTCAACAACTAATCAACAGCGAGGAGGAAGCGACGATGACAGTGTCTTCCGAGCCTGTGGAGCAGGTTGTTCTACTGGATGAGGCCGGCCAGCCGATCGGCACCGAAGCGAAAGCGGTTGTGCACACGGATGCAACGCCACTGCACCTTGCGTTTTCGGCATGGCTCTTTGATGACTCGAGGCAGCTCCTTCTCACTCGTCGTGCCGTGAGCAAGAGAACCTGGCCGGGTGTGTGGACCAACAGTTTTTGTGGCCATCCCGGCCCAGGTGAATCCGTTGAGGACGCCATTGTTCGCCGCTCCATCGAGGAGCTGGGGCTGAAGTCTGGCGATATTGCGGATCTGCGCCCAGTTCTGCCGGACTTCCGCTACCACGCCGTGGACGCATCAGGTGTGGTGGAAAACGAAATCTGCCCGGTGTACGCCGCACGCTTGGTTGCCGGCGCAAGACTACACCCAAGCAGGGATGAAGTTGAAGAGTTCACGTGGGTAGACCCGACGGACCTTGTTGCTGCGGTTGAACTCACACCATTCGTGTTCTCCCCATGGCTCGTTGAGGAACTTGCGGACGTGCGCCTGCGCTCTGTTTGGTGCTAACCGCCCGGGCTTCGTCGGGCTGCTAGTACTTTCGTGAAAACACTCCGCGGAGATACCCCAATGGATCGGTGACCAGCGTTGGATGTTCGCCGGAGAGGTTCACGCGCAGAACATTCTTCTCGGCGCCATAGGGTGCCCAGCCTGGTTCGCCGGTGGTGACGTAGCGGATAAGACAGGCGTTCAGGCCAGTACCGGTCTCGTAAGGGGCGGCACCGAAAATGGGGGCGAGTTCGGCACAGTGGCGTGCACGCGTGGTGGCGTCGGAGACAAGTTCAGCCTGCCAGACGGTGCCGGGCGCGCGTTGGGCAACGTCATCGACCCAGCGACGGATGAGGTTGGCGGAGAAGAACTCACCGGCAATGTGCTTGGGGTTGCGTGCTTTCAGGCGTTTCAAAAACGGCCGGTACATGCCTGGTTTTAGCCCAATGAGGAAGCCGGGTAGTGCCATCATGAGCCACCCAAGCCTGAGCTTGTCATGTTTGACGGTGCTGTCAAACATTTCCTCCTCCACGGTGGTGATCACCAGATCCACCTCAGCCATTTCCTCCGGTTCAAGCGGACCTGGGCCCAGCGCCATGTCCGTAAAGTAGCGTGTCCGCACCGTACGGTAGGCGCGTTCCAAAACCTTCGGCTTAGCGCGGTTCAGTGCATCACGGGTCAGCGGGATACCGGCACCAGCCCGAATGACGGATTTGCGTTGCGCATAGCTCATTCGGGGGAACCCTGGGGAAAGTGCCAGAGCACGCCGAAAAGCGCCACGGTAGTGGTCGTTGCGCATGAGCCACAGCACGATCGCCGCGCCAGCTGAATGGCCTGACAACGTTACGTTCGTGGGATCTCCACCGAAGGCCTCAATATTCTTCTGCACCCACTCCAACCCCAGTGCCACATCATCCACAGCGCGGAAATGATGCGGCTGATCATCATGAAAGCGAGCCAGGCCAGGAAGTTTCATCCGGTAACCAATGCGCACCAAGATCACGCCGTTCGCGGCTAGTGCCTCGCCAGGTGAGGCCGGGTTGGTATGGTCCCCCGTTTCAAAACGTCCACCGTGAATGTGTACCAGCACCGGCAAATCATCCGCATCAGTGGCGCCAGCTGGGGTGACGATGGACAGGGCGACGGCGTCCGGGCGCTCCCGTGTCGCGTCAATAAGCAAGCCCTTTTCGGCCGGAACCGCATCGTCAAAAGGTGCCGGAATCTGCGAGTACTCAATGGAATGGAAATAGGCAGTGGCGCCGTGCGCCACCCCCACCACCGTCCCAGCCGGACACGTCACTTCAACGGGGGAGTTCATGGCACCACAGTCTAACCCGGTAGTTTGGTGTGCGTGATCGATATTGGATTCAGCCTGACCCAGACGACTCCCTGGGTGCAGTTGCCTCTCGTGCTCATCTTTGCACTGCCTGCTGCCGGCGTCGCTGCCGTTGGGTTGGTACGCGGAGTGGACTGGCTCGCTGCAGTTTTGGGGGATTCAACGCAAGGCGACGTAGAGTAGGTTTCCATGGCTAACCCCGAAGACCTGCGCAGGGAGGATCAGAAGCTCCCCAAGGCGCGCAGGAAGTACCCGCGTTCGCGTGTCACCCAAGCACTCTGGGTGCTTATTGCGCTCGTGCTCATCGCGGGCATCCTCAGCATGCTGTAGATGCCCAAAGGGCATCTACAGCAGAAAGAGCATCTACAGCAGAAAGAGCATCTGCAGGAGCCAGCTCACCTAGCTGCGTGGTGGGCGCGCGGATGCCTCTGCCATTCTGCGGAAGAGCTCCATGTTTTCCAGATCCTCAATGAGCACGGCCTTGCCGTCCTTGTCGCACAAGGGTACGCACCAGTTCTGATATTGCTCTGAGTTGGTGCCAGGCAGGTTTTGTACCCGTTTGTCACCCACCATGTCCACCAAATTTGTGCAGGTGAGTGCGGAATTAGTGCCAGCGATGAAGCGCGTTAGGCCCAGGACGAGTTCGTCCACATCGCCACGTTCATCACGGCCCAGTCCGGCGAACTGCTTATCCGCCAGGTCCGTTCCGGCGAAAGCCCCGGACTCGCGCACCGTGTCCAGGACGTCGCGCTGCCAGGCGACATCGGTGGCGTCGATGTCCTCCAACGCGTCGCTCATAAGCCCCAGCTCATTGCGCAACGCATTGTGTGCGCCGGATAGGTACCCGGCAGTCGGTGGCAGATCGTGCGTGCCAATGGAGGACAGCGCCAGGTGGCGGTACTCCTGCTGGCCCAACGGGCGGCCATCAGTGGGGGAGTGCTCAAACCAGATGACAGATGTGCCCAGCACGCCGCGATCCCGCAAAACGTCCTGCACCCATGGCTCGAACGTGCCCAGATCCTCACCGACAACGACGGCACCGGCGCGCTGCGCCTCCAACGCGAGAATGCCCAGCATTGCCTCATGGTCGTAATTCATGTACGCGCCATGAGAAGGCGTTGACATGCGGGGAATCCAGAACAGGCGGAACAAACCCAAGATGTGGTCCACGCGGATGCCACCGGAATGGGAGAGCACGGTGCGCAGAAGATCACGCCATGGCTTGTAGCCAGCCTCCGCCAACTTATACGGGTTCCACGGTGGTTGGGACCAGTCCTGGCCTTGCTGGGAGTAGCCATCTGGCGGGGCGCCTACTGAAGCATCCGGAACCAAAACCTTGCGTAGCGTCGTCGCATCGGCTCCGTCTGGGTGAACACCCACTGCCAGGTCCGTCATGATGCCAATGCGCATGCCTGCCTGCACAGCTTTGGCCTGCGCAGCGGCGCGTTGCCGGTCCGCGACAAACTGCAGCCACATGTAGAACCGGGCGAGTTCCTCCTGCTGCTCAACTGGTACAACGATGCGGTGCTTATCGTCGGCGGCGAGAGTATCCCGGTCAATCTCCGCTTGGGCGCACCACTGGGCAAAGGCCACCAGCCCTTCGCCCTGATCCGCAATAAATGCATCAAAAGCCTCGTGGTCGCCGGATTCCTCGAAGAGGAAGTACAGCTCCTGCAGGACAGCCAGCTTGGTGTCAAAGATCGTGTTGCGTTCAATGAAGTCCGCTGAGCGGTTGCGCGCTTTCAGGTCGGCGGACAGTTCGTCGATTTCGCTACGTGTTTCCGCGTCCAAAAGCTCAAACTCTGGCACATCTTCCACCGCAATATAAATGGGATTGACAAACCTGCGTGATGTGGGCAGGTAGGGCGAATCCTCCACGGGTGGGAAAGGCTGTGCTGCATGAACCGGATTGATCAGCAGGTAATCCGCGCCGTGACGCGCAGCCACCGCCGCGAGTTCGCCCAAATCGTGGAAATCACCAATACCCCAGGACTGCTCTGAACGCACCGAATACAGCTGCGCCATCATGCCCCATGCGGGATTTTGCACGAGCTCAAGATTTGTGGTCAGCAGCCGCGGCGTCACCACAAGAGTGCACTCTTGTGCAATTTCAGCCTGTTCGCTTGTCGACGCTAGGTGGATCCGATGCCACCCCACCGGCAGATCTCCGCGGGTGTGGAAGGATGCCTCACCCCACTCGATGCCATCACGCCATGTGGGCGGATTCCAGTTCTCATCCTGGTAGACGGGTGAAGTGGAACCATCCTCGAGCGTGACCCACACATCGGCAGGGGCACCCTCCGGGACATGTACGGTGAAGGATTTTTCTTCCCCCTCCTTTGCCACCAGAACTGGCGGCAGGGGGCGGGTTGCCCAGTGGCGCCGCCACGTATCGAGCGCCTCCGAAAGTTCCTCATCTGAAGGGTCATCCGACAAAGGGACGTCGAGAGCCTGAAGCAGCGTGACCAGGGATTCACGCGGGGACGCTACAGTCTCATTGGTCAGCCCACGGTAGGTGAGGGAGAAGCCGTAGGCGGTTGCAAGATTCTCGAGGAGGTCGGTGTCAGCCACACTATTGCATTCTGCCAAAGAACAGTGGCGCTCGCTTCATCCTGCCGTATCCCGGCCTAATTTCTCCTACGAAAGTGGCTAACTAAGTGTGCGTTACCCGCCCCACACAGGGTACGGTTTTGTATTGTTCGACACACCGCGAAGGTCGTGAAAAGTAGCGAAAGGTAGGTCCGTGACTACTCCCAGCAAGACTTATTCCACCCCAGCAGGCTTTACGCTCGCGCCCGACGAGAACTGCCTGACACTCGTGATCAAGCAGTGCACGGAGAACCCCGACAAGGTGATGTTCTCCCGTCCGGAGGGCCATGACTGGGTAGAAGTGACCGGCCGCGAGTTCATGGAGCAGTTCCGTGCTGTTGCCAAAGGCCTAGTTGCTAATGGCATTGAGTTCGGTGATCGCGTGGGGCTGATGGCTGATTCCAGTTACAGCTGGGCTGTCATGGACTTTGCTATCTGGGCTGCTGGTGCATCGAGTGTGCCTGTGTACCCGTCCTCCTCGGAGCACCAGGTGCAGTGGATCGTGGAGGATTCCGGTGCGCGCGTGGTGGTCACGGACACGGAAGCAAACCGCCACCTCTACGACAACCTGGTGTTGGGTGAGGATGGCACGCCACGGCTGAAAGATTCCCCATCCCAGCTGCTGCGCACACTTTCCTTCGCAGGGGATGCGCTCGAGATTCTCGCTGAGGATGGCAAAGATGTCGAAGATGCTGTTATCGACGATCGCATTGCCCGCATCCAGCACGACGACTTGGCCTCACTCGTCTACACCTCCGGCACCACCGGCCGCCCCAAGGGCTGCATCCTCACCCACCTGGTGTGGGCGCATGAGGCAGTGGCGCTTTTGACCCACCCGATTGGTCATACCATTGCTACCCGCCCCGATGCCCGCTACGTCACCATTCTTCCACTGGCGCACGTTCTTGCCCGCGCTGTCGCGCTGGCCTCCACCATTGCTGGTGCCCACCAGATCCACTGGTCTGATACCCGCACCATCGTTATGGGTCTTCAGCGTTTCCAACCTCACATGCTGCTGGGCGTGCCACGCATCTTTGAAAAGGTGCGCGACGGCGCCTACAACAAGGCCGCCGATAGTTCCAGCTTTGCGGCACGTACCTTCCTCGAGGCGGAGAAGGCCGCAGTGGCGTACTCCAAGGCGTTGGATACTCCGGAGGGGCCGTCGCTACGTCTGAAGGTGAAACGCTCGATTTTTGACCGACTGGTGTACAAGAAACTGCGCGACGCTGTCGGTGGTCAGGCCGAATTTGCTATCTCTGGTGGCTCCGCACTGTCCAAGCACCTCAACCATTTCTTCCGCGGTGCGCGACTGCCGATTTGTGAGGGCTACGGGCTTACCGAAACAGCCGCTGCCGCAGCCGTGAACTTTGGTGAGGAGACCAAGATCGGCACCGTCGGCAAGCCTCTCAACGGCTACTCCGCAATGATCAATGAAGACGGCGAGATTTGCTTCAAAGGCGACGGCGTATTCAAGGGTTACTGGAACAACCCGGAAGCCACCGCTGAGGCAATCAAGGACGGCTGGTTCTGCACCGGTGACTTGGGTGAGATTGATGAGGATGGCTACATCACCATCACCGGCCGCAAGAAAGACCTCATTGTCACCGCTGGCGGTAAGAACGTGTCGCCTGGCCCGATGGAGGATATTCTGCGCGGTGACCCGCTCATCTCTCAAGCCCTCATCGTGGGCGACGGCAAACCCTACGTGGGTGTGTTGGTCACCCTCGATGAAGACGAGCTGCGCCGCTGGAAGGCCACCAATAACGTTCCAGAGTCCACCCACCTGCGTCAGTTGGTGAAGACCCCTGAGTTGCGCGCCTACGTCCAGGACGCTGTCAATGAAGTGAACCGCACCGTCAGCCACGCGGAGCAGATTAAGAAGTTTCGCATTTTGACCAGAGATCTAACCGAGGATTCCGGGGAGATGACCCCGACGATGAAGATCAAGCGCAACGTGGTCTTCGAGCGTTACAAGAAGGACATTGACCGCTTGTACCGTTAAATGTGGCGTAGTTAACAAAAACTTTCTGAATCTGCCACGAGCACACTCCCTTCCCGGTATTTTCTTTAGAAAAAGTACCTCGAAGGGAGTTTTATCGTTATGGCCTTGTCCACCTACACCACCCCGGCACCTTTTACCGTCGCACCAGATGAGAACTGCTACTCGGCTCTTGTGGCCAACGCAGAAGCCCGCCCGGACACTGTGTTGTTCACTAAACCTGAAGCTCATGAGTGGCGGGATGTCACCGCGACGGAATTTGTTGCCGAGGTGCGCGAAGTGGCTAAGGGGCTCATCGCTTTGGGGGCGCAGAAGGGGGACCGCGTCGCCCTACTGTCCGGTGCGCGCTACGAGTGGGCATTAGTGGACTTTGCCATCATGGCCGCCGGCCTGACCACCGCCACGATCTACCCCACGAGCTCCCTGGACCAGGTGCAGTGGATCGTCGAAGATTCCGGTGCCGTCATCGCCATCGGTGAGCGCCCGGAGCACGGCAGCATGTTTTCCTCGGTCATCGATTCGGATCTCCGCGAGATCATGCTTTTCGACGATGAACCCGGCGCCATCGCCACCCTCAAGGAAGCCGGGCAGTCCGTCACTGACGCTGAGCTGGATGAGCGCATAGCCGGAATCCACCACGATGACATTGCCTCCTTGGTGTACACCTCCGGCACCACCGGCCGTGCCAAGGGCTGCATGATCACCCACCTGAACTGGATCTTCCAGATTCGTGGTCTTTTGGCTCACCCGGCTGGCCAGGTGGCTCACCGCGGCAACAAGGTGGTCACCTACCTGCCCCTGGCTCACGTCATGGCGCGCTCCGTGCACCTGGCTGCCACGATCGGCGAAACCACCCAAACCCACTGGCAGGACGTGTCCACCATTGCTGCTGAGTTCCAGCGTGTGAAGCCGGATCTCGTGCTTGGTGTGCCACGTGTGTATGAGAAGGTGCGTGACGCGGCACGCAGAAAAGCCTCCGATGGCTCCGCAATCGGCGCAAAAATCTTCGCCGATGCGGAGAAAACCGCCATCGCCTACTCCGAGTCACTTGACCACGGCAGCCCATCGCTGCTCCTGCGGGCGAAGCGGGCTCTCTTTGACAAGCTCGTCTACTCCAAGATCCGCGAAGCGCTCGGCGGCAAAATGGCTTACGGCATATCCGGTGGTTCCGCCCTGGGCATCCCGCTCGGCCACTTTTACCGTGGCGCCGGCCTGCCGGTCTACGAAGGCTATGGGCTGACCGAAACTTCCTCCGCCGCTGCGCTCAGCTTCGGTGACGACCGCAAGATTGGCAGCGTGGGCAAACCAATGATGGGCTACACCGTGAAACTCACCGAGGAAGGCGAGATCTGCTTCTCCGGCCCCGGCGTCTTCACTGGTTACTGGCGGAACGAGGAAGCCACGAAGGAAGCGCTTATTGACGGCTTCTTCCACACAGGCGACCTCGGCCACCTCGATGATGACGGCAACATCTCCATCACCGGCCGCAAGAAGGACATCCTGGTCACCTCCGGCGGTAAGAACGTTGCTCCGCAGCCACTCGAGGAGCTGCTCCGCCAAGACCCGCTCATCTCTCAAGCAGTTGTAGTCGGTGATGGCAAGCCCTTCATCGGTGTGCTCGTCGCCTTAGACGAAGACGCATTGAACACATGGAAGGCAGAACGCGGCATCGACCCGGACACCCCCACCTACCGGCTGGCCAAGCGCAATGATCTGCGCATGGAAATCCAGGACGCCATCAACCGCACCAACCAGGCCGTGAGTAAAGCAGAAGCGATCAAGAAGTTCCGCATCCTCCCGCGCGACCTCACAGAAGCAGACGGCGAACTGACCCCGTCCCTGAAGGTGAAGCGCCCAGCGGTGCTCAAGAGCTTCGACCACCAGATGCGGAAGCTGTACCCCTAAATTTCTGGTTTGCTACCCCTGTTTCCCGCTCTCCCGGCGCGCCGTACAAGAACCTGTGAATTTCTGGCTTAATGTTGGCCACCGAACCCACCAATCCGGTCAACCCCAAGGAGGCGAGTGTGCACCGGACCGCTGCGACGCTGCGCCACCGCGAGCTGACCCAAGAGGTCTACAACATCGGCGACGAGGTTGCCGAGTATATCGAGCACATCGCCGAAGCCATCGCCGATTACGACGGTGAACTCACCGACGACTGCCTTGCCGAATTTTCTGAAATCGTCGACGATGCGCGTATTGACGCACGTCGCGTTGTCGGTGAACTGATCGGCCTCCGACAGGCGCTCGTGTCTGGTGTGCGCGCTGGGTCGATCTCCGCGGCATTGCCGGCCGAGGAACGTATCCCCGAACCTGAACGTCTCGATGCCGCTGGGCTTTTCGAACTCTTCCCGCTCCCTTCCCCCTCCCCGGTAAAGGACATGTCGGAAGCATGCGCCCAGCGCACCGACCTCATCGTCCAGCACCTCGGTGAAGTAGTGGACTTTACCCTCGAACAAACCGACATGGTGGCCCAGAACCTCGCCGCAGTGTCCCTGCCGCACCTCTACGCCCGTGTCGGTGAGCTAGTGGAATCCGCCGTCGATGGATGGCTCGACGCCGTGGCTGCTGAACATCCTGGCTTCACCCGCGCTATGCGAGGTTCCAACCCACCGAAGTTCCTTGAGGAACGCGCACGTGTGGATGCCATCGTGGCCAAGGTTGCAGCCAAGCGCTCCCGCCGCGGCGCCTAGTTCGTGGCGCAAAGTCTGTTCGTGGCGCAAAGTCTGCTCTAGACCCGCCTCGGTTCCAGCTGATGCCCCCCAAGCGCCTCAAATCGCAAACTGCAATAAACGTTTTCAAATAAACCAGGATGTTCCGCCAGATTTTTGCAGAAACTGATTCGCCCACCTGGTTCATTTGAAATCATTTATTGCAGTTCATTTATTGCAATTCATTCATCACGCTTTGGACGGGAACGAACCGGTGGGGGACAGCTGAAAGCATCCGCCTGTGGATAACCAAGCGAATTTCACAGGGGGAAAACGGTAAAGCTCGACAAGCGGAGCGCCATCACTGAAGCTGTGTTTATGGGGGATATGAGACGAGCCGATTTGGCAGCCATGATTATCAATTTGCGGACCGCTCCGGGGCACAGCCGCGAGGTGTTGGAGGGGATCCAGGACGGGTCAGTGACTCTGCTGAGCAGAGATAAGGCGATTCGTACCGAGAGTTACCAGGATTTGCCGGACTATGAGAAAGCGTTTCTGCGGGCGTATGCGGTGGGGTTGGGTGCTCATCGTGCGGTGTTGACGGGGTATTCGGCGGCGCGGATGCACGGAATGTGGGTGGCGGGCAGTGCTCGCGAGCCGGTTGAGTTGGCGCTGCCGGCGATTCCGCCGCGGACGCAGTGGCAGGCTGGGACTCTGTACCGCCGGTTGGCGCTGGCGGAGGAAGAAATTCTGCACGTGGGTGGGGTGCGGACGCCGAGGTTGTTTCGGGTGTTTGTGGAAATTGCTCGGCATCATGGGTTCGTCGCCGGCCTGGTGGCAGCGGATTGGTTGAGAGGGCTGGGGATGGAACTCGAAGAAATGCGCAGGCAAGTTGCGTTGCTGGGGCCGGTGCGTGGAGTGCGGAATGTGCGTGATGCGGTGGAGTTCTCCGTGGCCTGTTCGGAGTCGCCGTTCGAACCATACGCGCGGGGGCTACTCATCCGTGTCGGGTTGAATGTGCAGGCACAAGCATCGCTTTGCGGTGGCAATTACCGCGCCGACCTCCTCGTCGAAGGCTGGACAGTGGTGGAGATTGATGGGGATGTGAAGTACTCGGGAGAGTACGGGGAGGCGGGACAGGTGTTGTTAGAGGAGAAGAAGCGGGAGAACCGGATCCGGAATGAGGGGATGTCGGTGTTGAGGTACTCGCCGGCGGAGTTGTTGCGGGACCCGGGGAAGTTTGTGCGGGAAGTTCAGGCGGAGGTGGCGAGGAACCGGGCCAAGGGGGCAGTGGCGTGAGTCTGCTTAGATGGGCAGGTATGAGTCCTAAGGCTACTGACGCTTTTGGCGTGTACGTGCACGTCCCGTTTTGTTCAACACGGTGTGGGTATTGCGATTTCAATACGTATACCCCGTCGGAGACGGAGACGAGCTATGCGGCGTACTTGGATGCGTTGGAGCAGGAGCTGGAGCTGGCGGTTGAACGAGCCGGACAAAGGGGGCGGCCAGCGGACACGGTGTTCATCGGCGGGGGAACACCATCGCTGCTCGGGGCAGATGGTTTGGGCAGGATCCTGGAACGGATCCGGAACACGTTCAGCCTGGCTGAGGGGGCGGAGGTGACTACGGAATCGAACCCGGAGTCAACGAGTCCGGAGTATTTCGAGGGGCTCAAGGCGCATGGGTTCACGCGGGTGTCGTTGGGTATGCAGTCCGCGTCCACGCCGATTCTGAAGGTGTTGGACCGGCAGCACACGCCGGGCCGGGCGGTGGCAGCGGCGAAGGAGGCGCAGGCGGCCGGGTTTGAGCACGTGAACTTGGACCTCATCTACGGCACACCAACGGAGACGGAAGATGATGTGAAGCGCAGCCTCGAAGCAGTGTTGGAGGCGGGGGTGGATCATGTGTCGGCGTATTCACTGATTGTGGAGGACGGCACGGCGATGTCCCGGAAGATCCGGAAAGGCGAGCTGCCAGCCCCGCAGGAGGATACGTATGCGGACCGGTATGAGCTCATCGCGGACACATTCGAACAGGCCGGCTACGGCTGGTACGAGGTGTCTAATTGGGCGAAGGACGGCGGTAAGTGCCGCCACAACCTCATCTACTGGCGTGGCGGGCACTGGTGGGGCGCAGGGCCGGGGGCGCATGGGTACGTGGGCCGGACGCGGTACATGAACGTGAAGCGCCCGGAGCGCTACAACCAGATGCTCGCGGGCCACGAGCTACCCATCCACAGCATGGAGACCATCACCGATGATGAGCACCACTTTGAGCAGATCATGTTGGGCCTGCGGCTCAAAGAAGGCATTCCGGTGGGGTGGGTCGGGGAAGGGGCGCGGGGGGTCGTCGATAAGCATGTGCGTGCTGGGCTGCTGGAGGTAGATGAGCGGATTCGGGTGACGGATGCTGGCCGGCTTTTGGCGGACGGGATCATCACGGATATCTTGGCGGCGGAGTGATCCGACGCTACACTGACTTAGCAGTCGACGCTCTAGAGTGCTAAGGAGGAAGCGAAAATGGCTAGTCCCGCACGCGAACGTAGGCAGGCAGTCCTGCGGGCGATCGTGGCGGACTACATTGCGATGCAGGAGCCGGTCGGGTCTAAAACCCTGGTGGAGAAGCATAAGCTCCAGGTCAGCTCCGCAACAATCCGCAACGACATGGCGGTGCTTGAGACGGAGGGCTACATCGCACAGCCGCATGCGAGCTCGGGGCGTGTGCCCACGGAGAAGGGGTATCGCGCGTTCGTGGATGCGATCAATGAGGTCAAGCCGCTTTCGTTGCCGGAGCGTCGGGCGATTTCGGATTTCTTGGAGTCCGGCGTGGACTTGGAAGACGTGATGCGGCGCTCGGCACACCTGTTGGCGCAGCTCACGCGCCAGGCAGCGGTGGTGCAGTTGCCCACGCTGTCGGTCTCGCGCATCAAGCATTGTGAGGTTGTGGCGTTAACGCCGCGTCGCCTGTTGATCGTGGTCATCACGGATAACGGGCGCGTGGATCAGCGCAACGTTGAGCTCAGTTCGCTTATCGACGAATCTGGGGTCACCTACCTCCGCGACCTCCTCAACGGAGCCCTGGCTGGCAAGACGATGTCGGACGCATCAAGCTCCCTGGCACTCCTCGCCGCCGATCCGCCGCCAGCGGTGGCAGACCACGTCACGCGGGTGATCGCGGTGATCATGGACACCCTGGTGGACACACCGTCGGACCGTGTGTTGATTGCGGGGGCGGCGAACCTGGTGCCGAAGACGACGGATTTGCTCAGTGTCGTGGAAGCACTGGAGGAGCAGATGGTGGTGCTCAAGCTGTTGGCTAATTTGCCGGAGCTGGGTAACGTCTCCGTGGTTATTGGCAAGGAGAATGAGGACGAGGATCTGGCGAAGGCCAGTATCGTGACCACCAGTTATGGCACTGCGGGGGAGACGTTTGGTGGTTTGGGTGTCCTCGGCCCAACGTACATGGACTACCCCGGTACGATTCAAAAGGTTGCGGCGGTGGCAAACTACATCAGCCTGATTCTCGCCGGCGAAGAAAGGACTTAACTCAACTGTGGCACGCGATTACTACGGCATCCTGGGTGTGGATAAGAACGCCACGGATTCGGAGATTAAGAAGGCGTACCGGCGTTTGGCGCGCAAGTATCACCCGGATGTGAATGACACGGATGAGGCGGCGGAGAAGTTCCGCGAAATTTCCCTGGCGCAAGAAGTGCTGTTGGATCCGGATAAGCGGCACATTGTGGACCGCGGAGGCGACCCGATGGAGCAGGCCGCCGGTGGCGCCGGCGGGGGCGGATTCGGGTTCGGCGATATCTTCGAGGCCTTCTTCGGGGACGGCACCGGCGGTGGCGGGCGTGGACCGCGCTCTCGCGTGCAGCCGGGCAGTGATGCGTTGTTGCGAACCACGATTACGTTGGCGGAGGCCTACACCGGTACCCGCCAGGAAGTCACGGTGGATACCGCTGTGCTGTGTGAGCACTGCCACGGCACGGGCTCAGAATCTGAATCCAAGCCGGTGATGTGTGATGGCTGTGGAGGAAACGGCCAGGTGCAGCAGGTACAGCAGTCCTTCCTGGGCAACATCATGACAACGACGACGTGTCCGAAGTGCTCCGGTTTCGGTGAGATCATCACGGACCCGTGCCAGAAGTGTGGTGGCCAGGGCCGTGTGCGCTCACGCCGGGACATCACGGTGAATATCCCCGCCGGTATTTCCTCCGGCATGCGCATCCGAATGGCTGGCCAGGGCGAGGTGGGCCACGGAGGTGGTGCGGCAGGTGACTTGTACGTGGAGGTCACCACGGAAAGCCATCCGGTGTTTGTCCGCGATGGGGATAACTTGCACCTGAAGGTGTCTGTACCCATGTTCGATGCAGCATTGGGCACGGATGTGACGGTGGAGAATCTGGCGGGGGAGACCACCGCGATTGAGATCCCGGCTGGCACGCAGCCGAATGAGGAGATCGTGCTCGAGGGCGAAGGCATGCCACGCCTGCGCGCGGAAGGTGCTGGCAACATGGTGGCCCACGTCCAGGTTGTTGTGCCGACGGAGCTGACCAAGGACCAGCGCGCAGCGCTCGAGGATTTGCGCGACGGCCATGAGGCCGAGGCCTTCGTCGAGGAAGACCACCCGGAGGGTGGCAGTTTCTTCGGCCGTATGCGTAACCGGTTCCGCCGCTAAAACCATGAGTCTGCCGTTTTTCATCACCGCTGATCCCCTGTCCGGCCGTCTCAGCGGGCCGGAAGGCCGCCATGCCGTCACGGTCAAAAGAATCCAGCCGGGAGAGCACATCATGCTTATCGACGGCACCGGCACCACCGCAGAAATCCGCGTCACCGCGGTGGAGGGGAAGGATGGGTTGGTGGGGGAGGTCGTCGATAAGCAAGAGGTGCCGAGGCCTGTGCCGAGGGTGACGATTGTGCAGGCGATCCCGAAATCTGAGCGTGCTGAATTGGCCGTGGACCTGGCCACGCAGGGCGGCGCTGATGCGATCGTGCCATGGATTTCGCACCGCACAATTGCGCGGTGGCAGGGCCCGAAGGTGTCCAAGAACGTAGAGAAGTGGCAGGCCACGGCGCGTGAGGCGGCGAAGCAATCGCGTCGGGCGTGGATCCCACAGGTGCATGATCCGGTGACCACGAACCAGCTGGCGGAGATGCTGGCGGGAAAAGTGGCGTATGTGCTGCATGAAGATGCGACGGTGAGCATCAAAGATGCGGATTTGAGCGCAGACGAGATCTTCCTCATCATCGGCCCGGAAGGCGGCATTGGTGAAGATGAGCTGGAACTGCTCGGCGCACAGGCGATCACGCTCGGCCCGGAGGTTCTGCGCACGGCGAGCGCCGGGCTGGCAGCTCTTTGCGCCGTCGGGGCGTTGACGGGGCGCTGGTAGGGTAAACCGCATGGCAGAACTGGTCACAAGCTCCTACGAGCTCGACCCCGATTACGCCCAAGCTGTGCTGGGCATCAACGACGCGACGCTGCACACGCTCAACCAGCTGCTCGGCGCCGACCTTTTCGCTCGTGGCACCACCGTGACCATGCGCGGTCCGGTTGACTCCGTGGCCTACGCCGCGCGGGTAGTGGATGAGATTCAGGCGATGGCGCGTCGTGGCATTGTGATCACCCCGGATGCGGTGAAGCACGCGGTGGACATCATGGCCACGGACATGCCGGAATCCGCCGCTGAGATCCTCGGTCGAGAGATCATCGCACGCCGCGGCAAAGTGATCCGCCCTAAAACAGCTGGCCAGCGCGAGTATGTGGATGCGATTGATGAGAACACGATTGTCTTCGGCATCGGCCCCGCAGGTTCCGGCAAGACCTACCTGGCAGTGGCTAAGGCTGTTCAGGCACTGCAGGCCAAGGAAGTCAAGCGCATTATTCTCACCCGCCCCGCGGTGGAGGCAGGGGAGAAGCTGGGCTTTCTGCCCGGCACACTGAATGACAAGATCGACCCGTATCTGCGCCCGCTTTATGACGCATTGCGGGACATGCTCGACCCCGAAATGATCCCCAAACTCATGGAGGCCGGGATCATCGAAGTGGCGCCGTTGGCGTACATGCGTGGCCGCACGCTTAATGACGCGTTTGTGATCCTGGATGAAGCGCAAAACACCACGCCGTCACAGATGAAGATGTTCCTCACCCGCCTGGGTTTTGGTTCCAAGATGGTGGTCACCGGTGACATCTCCCAGGTGGACCTGCCGCGTGGCGTGGTCTCTGGTCTGCGGATCGTACGCAAGATCCTGCGGGACGTGCCAGGGATTCACTTCCAGGAATTCGGCGCGAATGATGTGGTGCGCCACCAGCTGGTCAGCCGTATTGTGGCCGCATACGACAAGTATGACGCGGACCGTGCTGCACGCTGGGATGCGGAGGCGGAACACCAGGCGCATCCGGAGGACACTCCAGCGGACACTAAGGAGCAAGCATGAGCATCGAAGTTCTGAATGAGTCTGGGGAGACGGACATCAACGAAGAAATGCTCGTTGATGTTGCCTCCTTTGCGCTGCGCGCCATGGACGTTCACCCGGACACGGACCTAACCATCACGTGTGTGGATACACCCACCATGGCAGATTTGCACATGAGGTGGATGGACTTGCCCGGCCCAACGGATGTGATGAGCTTCCCCATGGATGAACTCACCCCGGGTTCCGGTCGCCCGGATGCACCGGCACCTGGCCCGGCCATGCTGGGGGACATCATCTTGTGCCCAGAGTATGACCGGAAGCAGGCAGACGCCGCTGGTCACCCGCTCGGCCATGAAATGGCGCTTCTCACCGTCCACGGATGCCTGCACCTGCTGGGTTATGACCATGCCACCCCGGCTGATGAGCGTGAAATGTTCGCGCTGCAGAACGAGATCCTGGCAGATTGGTACGACAACTTGGAGGCCCGTGGCGTCACCTACCAGCCGAAACCGGAAGGCAAACATGCTTTCCCGTCGGCGGCGGATCGGGTGGAGCTTGACGGGATCGTCGAGAAGCGAGGCGAATAACCACCGTGACTTTGTGGGCAACCTACCTGCTCGTAGCGCTCGTGTCCTTGGCAGCGGCGGGCGTGATCAAAATGATCGAGTCCGCGCTCATCCCGATTTCCAAGGCGCGCGTGGAAGCGATGGCCAAAGACGAAGCCAGTGGTGCACGCGCCCTGCTGCGCGTGGTGGATTCCAAAACCAACCACCTCAGCATGCTGGCGCTCGTGCAAATGGTGCTGGATACTGTGGCTGCGGTCTTCGCGCTGCTCACGGCGATGGAGCTGATCGAATCCCGCGTGTGGGCTATCACAGCCGCGATCCTGGCCGTGGCGTTGCTGCGCTTTGGGCTCATTGGTATCAACGCACGCCGGGCCGGCAAACTCAACCCGTACACGATCTCGCTGCGCGCGGCGCAGATCCTTACCGTGGTGTACACCGTGCTTGGCCCGCTGTCCAAGCTGCTCATCCGGGCCAGCAACCTGGTCACCCCTGGTGAGGAGGACCTGGAGAACCCCTACGCCACTGACGTGGAACTGCGCGAAGCAGTGGACATTGCCCAGGAGCAGGGCGTGGTGGAAACCAGCGAGCGCCGCATGATCCAAAACATTTTTGATCTCGCGGATACACAAGCGCGCCAGGTGATGGTGCCACGCCCAGAGATGGTGTGGATCGAACATGAAAAATCCGCCGGCCAGGCAGCGAACTTGATGATCCGTTCCGGGCACTCTCGCGTCCCAGTGATCGGGGAGAGCGTCGATGACGTGCTGGGCATCGCATACCTCAAAGACGTGGTGGCCAAAACCTACAACCGCACCGATGGCGGCACCGGCGTGCGCATCACGGAACTCATGCGCGAACCAATGTACGTCCCCGACTCCAAGCCACTGGATGATCTGCTGCAGGAAATGCAACGGGACCAAACCCACATTGCCATCCTGGTGGATGAATACGGTGGCATCGCCGGGCTCATGACCATGGAGGACATCCTCGAGGAGATCGTCGGTGAGATCGCCGATGAGTATGATGCGGATGAGGAAGCCCCCATTGAGCCGGTGAACGGTGAAGATCCCGCCGCGCAGTCGCGTTTCTTCCGCGCCCAAGCACGCCTGCCGCTGGATGATCTGGTGGACTACTTCGCCGATGAGCAGGGCTTCGCCTTCGAGTTCGACGAAGAAATCACGGACAACGTGGAAACCGTCGCCGGCCTTTTGTCCTACGGCCTGGGTCGCGTGCCACTACCAGGTTCCGACGTAGAAGTCGGCGGCATTCGCTTCACCGCCGAAGGTGGCCGCGATCGCCGTGGACGCATCAAAGTGCGCACCGTGCTCATTGAAGTCCCCGAGTCGCTTATCGACGTTGCCGGCGCACCCACCGACGACACCCCCGAACTCAGCGGCTCCGGATCTTCCCGCACCTACCGTCCTGCACCCAGCGAGTAACGGGCTAAACGACACGATCCATGTCCGGTGCCGTGCTGTATTCCTTTCCTCAAACCTAACTCTAAGACCGCCTCTGAGCGCCCAACATAGACCGGTCTTGTGTTTTCCGCCGGCCTTAACTTTTTCATGTTTGTAGGGAACCGGGCTGTTTGTGCTGGATCTGTGACTTCTTCGCGTGTTTT
>NZ_JRNG01000043.1:0-25473 GCF_000759055.1 Corynebacterium tuscaniense DNF00037
TAAAACAGGCTGTGTGGTTCGGTTTGACAATGGCGATCGCCGCGGGGCGAAACCCCAGGTCGCTGATCGTGGTTCAGGGCGATAGTCAAACCGCGTCGTCAAACCAGATAATCCAACCCGGATCGTCAATGCACAAGGCCCCGGCAACAACAACCCCCTCACCGGGCAATTCAGCACGATGGGACAGACCAGCTCCCCCGCATCACGGCATTCAGACACATTTTCTTTCGGTTTCCCCGCGTAACTGGGGGTGACTTCACACGGCAGCTGGTGTGAGGGGCACAATGGTGCGCATGAAAAACATCCTCTCTATCCAGTCCGCGGTGGCGTACGGTCACGTGGGCAATTCTGCTGCCGTGTTCCCGCTCCAGCGCATCGGCCATGAAGTCTGGCCGGTGTACACCGTGAACTTTTCCAACCACACCGGTTACGGTGCGTGGGAGGGGCCATTGATTCCGGCGGAACAGGTGCGCAAGATCATTCAGGGGATTGAGGACCGTGGAGCGTTGGCCCGAGTAGACGCGGTGTTGTCCGGATACCAGGGCGGGGACGATATTGCGGATGTCATCGTGGACACCGTCGCCCGCGTTAAAGAGCTCAACCCGAATGCGGTGTATGCCTGCGATCCGGTGATGGGCAACGCCAAGTCCGGCTGCTTCGTGTCAGATAATATTCCGCCGTTGTTGCGGGACAAGGTGGTGCCTGTCGCGGACATCATCACCCCCAACCAGTTTGAGCTGGGTTATCTCACCGGCAAGGAAGCAACGGATCTGGCTTCCACGCTAGAGGCCGTGGAAGCCGCACGCGCGATGGGCCCAGACACGGTGTTGGTCACCTCCGTCACCCGTCCGGACCAGCCGGAAGACACGGTGGAAATGCTCGTGGTGGATTCCCATGGGCGCTGGTTGGTGCAAACACCACGCTTGGCGTTCAAGCGCAACGGTTCCGGTGACGTGACATGTGCGCTGTTTACTGGCCACTATATTGAGGCTATCGGTGGGGCCGAGGCTGCAACCGCCGCCAAGAATGCTCTGGCCAAGACAGCATCAAGTGTCTTTAATCTCATTGAGAACACCCACAACGCCGACGCACCGGAGCTGCTCCTGGTGGAATCCCAGGAGGCTTACGCCCATCCGCGGATGCAGTTTGAGGTCACCGAAATCTAAACCGCGCCCCCACGCCAGACGCGCCCGACACCAATATCAGGCGCATGGGGCCGTAGCATGGGACACCATGAGCAATACCTCTGGTGTGCCAGACTTCCCAGATTTTCCCGACTTCCCGGATTTCCCTGATTCTCCGGAGGGCGTGCCTGAAGACGCCTTCGCAGGACCGCCGGCAACAGGGTCTGGCTTCGGCGAGGTTCCGGAAGGTTTTCGTTCCGGCTTTGTCAGTTTTGTGGGCCGCCCGAATACGGGTAAGTCCACGCTGACGAATGCGCTGGTGGGGGAGAAGATCGCCATTATGGCGGACCAGCCGGAGACGACGCGCCACCCGATCCGCGGGATTGTGAATAGGGAGGATGCGCAGATTGTGCTCGTCGATACGCCTGGTCTGCATCGCCCGCGCACGCTGCTGGGTGAGCGTCTCAACGAGGTGGTTAAGGACACCTTCGCTGATGTGGACATGATCGGCTTGACCGTGCCCGCGAATGAGAAGATCGGTCCGGGCGACCGTTGGATTTTGGATGCGGTGCGCAAAACCAAGCCGAATGCGCCGATCGTGGGTATTGTGACGAAGCTGGACCGGACCAGCAAAGACCAGGTGGGTGAGCAGTTGATGCGCCTGCATGAGCTGCTGATGGAGGCCACCGGCCGCGAAGACGTTGACGTCGTGCCAGTCTCTGCCACGGAGGGCGTGCAGCTGGACGTGCTCGTGGAGGTTCTGGCGAAGCACCTGCCGGAGGGGCCGCGCTTCTACCCGGAGGATCACGTCACGGACGAGGACACAGAAACGCGTATCAGCGAGCTCATCCGCGAGGAAGCGCTCAAGGGCCTGCGCGATGAGTTGCCGCACTCCGTTGCTGTGCAGGTGGATGAGATCATCAACGAAGGTGATCGGGCCAAGATCTACGCCGTGATCTATCTTGAGCGTCCGGGCCAGAAAACCATCATTGAAGGCCGCGATGGGCGCCGCCTCAACGGGATTGTTCAGCGCGCGCGGAAGCAGATCATCGAGCTGCTCGGCCGCAATGTCTACCTTGACCTGCGCATCAAGGTGTTGAAGAATTGGCAGTCTGATCCCAAGCATTTGGGCAGGTTGGGTTTTTAAGGCATGGCAACTCGGCCCAGTTTCCGCGATCGCGCCTTTGTCGTGCGCACGTACGACTTTGGTGAGGCTGATCGTGTGGTCGTGCTGCTCACCCGCAATCACGGGTTGGTGCGTTCCGTGGCCAAGGGCGTGCGCAAGGCGAAAAGTCGCTTTGGTTCGCGGGTGCAGATGTTCGTGGAACTCGACGTGCAGCTCTACCCCGCCCGTAATCAGGGCCGAGGGCTTGCCACGATCACGCAGGCAGATACCGTCGCGTATTACGGTCGCGGGCTCATCGATGACTTTGATCGCTATACTGCCGGGTGCGCGATCTTGGAGTCCGCGGAAAGGCTGAGCTATGCGGAATCAGATGGCACGCTTTTCGACGATATCTCCCACTCCCTCCGCCTCCTCCAAGACACCACGAATCCCACCTTGGTGTTGGATGCTTTCATCTTGCAGGCCACTGCTCATGCGGGTTGGGGTTTGAGCCTTTTTAACTGTGCCCAATGTGGCCGGCCAGGCCCGCATCATGCTTTCCACCCGCAGATTGGCGGTGCAGCATGCCTGCACTGCCGCCCATCGGGTTCGCGGGAAGTGGAAGAATCTACGTTGCACATCATGTGGCTTCTAAGCGGTGGGCACTATGCCGCTGCGCAGGAACGCTTGACGGAAACAACCGCAGTGCAGGTGCACCGTTTGGCCACGCAGCACCTGCAATATCACCTTGAGTCTGCGGTGAGCTCCCTCAAAATCATGGAGCAGGCGTAGCAGCAGGCATAATGAAGCGGTGACTACTACCCCGCAGGATATCCCCAAAGAGCTCATCCCACGCCACATCGCGTTAGTGATGGATGGCAATGGTCGCTGGGCTCAGGAACGTGGCATGCCGCGGACTGAAGGCCACCGTGTGGGCAAGTCAGTGCTCATGGACATGGTGGATGCGTGCATTGAGCTTGGTGGGGTGGAGTGGCTTTCCGCCTACACCTTTTCCACGGAGAATTGGCGGCGCAGCCCAGAGGAGGTGCGTTTCCTCATGGGCTTTTCCCGCGAAGTGATGCGTGAGGAGCGCGACCAGCTGCATGCCAAGAACGTGCGCATCGTGTGGGTGGGACGCCGCCCACGTCTGTGGCGTTCGGTAATCAAAGAACTTGAGATCGCCGAGGAGATGACAAAGAACAACACGGGACTCACCTTGGCTATGTGCATTAACTATGGTGGCCGTGCGGAATTGGTGGATGCCGCCCGCGCGATCGCGGAGGCGGCATCCAAAGGTGAGCTGAAACCAGGAGAGTTGACAGAAGAAAGCCTGAGTAAGTGGTTGTACCGTCCCGACATGCCGGATGTGGATTTGTTCCTGCGTCCTTCGGGGGAGCAGCGGACGTCCAACTTCTTGCTCTGGCAGTCAGCCTATGCAGAGATGGTGTACAGGGATATACTCTTCCCCGATTTCACAGCGGAAGACCTTTACAGGGCGGTGTATGAGTATGCGCAGAGGGACCGCAGATTCGGAGGCACAAAATGACGGACGCGGAGCGACAGACCCCGTCACGGGAGCAGATCCGCAGATGGCGCCAGTACCTTGCCAATGAACGCGCCGAAGCAGCCACCTACCGCATGCTGGCTAAAAAGCGTGAGGGTGATGAGCGCGAGATTTTAGAGAAGATCGCGGAGGCTGAATCCCGCCATGAGAAGTATTGGCATGACAAACTTGGCCCCGAAGTTGGCATGCCGTTGAAACCCGACCTGCACACTCGGTTCATGTCCTTCATGGCGCGGAACTTTTCGCCGGTGTTTGCTCTGGCACTCATGCAAACCGCGGAGCAGCGGTCGCCCTATGTGAAGGACGATGATGCTTCGGATGAGATCACCGCTGATGAGGCTATGCACGCGGAAGTCGTTCGCGCGCTGGCAACGCAGGGACGAGAGAAACTCTCCGGTTCTTTCCGCGCCGCAGTCTTCGGGGCGAACGACGGTCTGGTGTCCAACGTCGCGTTGGTTCTTGGTGTGATGGGTTCCGGTGTGTCCTCCAATTACATCCTGCTCACGGGTATCTCTGGGTTGCTCGCCGGCGCGTTGTCCATGGCAGCAGGAGAGTACATCTCGGTGAAAAGCCAAGCCGAGCTTCTCGACGCTTCCACGCCCGATCCCGAAGCCCGCGACCTCCTGCCCAAGCTTGATGTGAAAGAAAACGAGCTGGCCCTGGTGTACCGCGCGCGTGGTATGAGCGCTGAGGAAGCCGAGGCGCACGCGAATAACGTGTTCTGGGCGATGATGACGGGCCACCAGCACCACCACCACTACGATGGGCTGGACGTCAGTGATGAAGACGCCGCTGGTGATGATGGTTCCGGTGCATGGGCCGCAGCAAGCGCGTCTTTCGTGTGCTTTGCTGCCGGCGCATTCATTCCCATCATCCCGTTCATCTTTGGGCTGGACCCACGCCCGGGAGCTATCGCCGCGCTGGTGCTGGTGTCTTTCGCGCTGCTGATCACCGGGGGTATAACCGGCCTGCTGTCTGGCAAGAAGCCAGCATTCCGCGCTTTCCGTCAGCTGGGCATCGGGCTTGGAGCCGCGCTAGTCACGTATGTGCTCGGCGTGCTCTTTGGCACGATCATCGGCTAGTGAGTCCAAGGACCCACTAGGAGGTCTGAAAGGCCTCCTAGACCTCCTAGGAGTTTGTTTGACACGTCGCGCAGGTGCCAAAGATCTCTGCGTCGTGGCCGGACAAAGTGTAGCCATGGCTGGCTGCCATCTCTTTGGCCCATTGCTCTACTGGGCCGCCTTCAATCTCCTCACTACGGCCGCAGGATGTGCAGACGAGGTGATGGTGGTGCAGGTCACTCAAGCAGTGGCGGTACAGTGTTTCGCCAGTCTCGGAATTCAGTGCATCCACCGCGCCGATCTCCGTCAAACTTTGCAGCGTGCGGTACACAGTGGTTAGACCCACTTTCTGGCCGCGCTGTGTCAGCTCCTGGTGGATAGACTGGGCAGAGGCAAAACGATCAATCTCCTGCAGGACCTCAACGACAGCGGCGCGTTGCCGAGTATTACGCGCACCAATCTTCGGGGCAGGTGCCTGCCTGTGGGAGTGGGCGTTCCGGGACATGCAATCGACCTACTGGGTTCTGTTGGGGCAGAGGAGACGTCGATAAGCTCCTAAGCGAATGTGACGGTGAGTTTAGTCTAGCCACCTGCGAACTTGAAAAGGCCTCTCCACGACATGTGCGTGTATACGTTGGTGGAGGTTGGCGAAGAAACGCCACAGGCTAGACTTGGGGGCGTTAATTTGCGCAAAACCCGCGAATGAAACTGAAATCTACGAGGAGAGTTGAACTGCCCATGGCTACGAGTGCTATTGATACCGTCGTTAACCTCTGCAAACGCCGTGGACTCGTGTACCCGGCCGGAGAAATTTACGGCGGTACGCGCTCCGCGTGGGACTATGGCCCGCTCGGCGTGGAACTGAAGGAAAACATCAAGCGCCAGTGGTGGAAGGCCATGGTGCAATCGCGTGCCGACGTCGTGGGTGTGGATACCTCCATCATCCTCCCACCGCAGGTGTGGGTTGCTTCTGGTCACGTTGAAGTGTTCACCGACCCGCTGGTGGAATCCCTGTACACCCACAAGCGTTACCGCGCAGATCACCTGCTGGAAGCCTACGAGGAGAAGCACGGTCACCCGCCGGCAAACGGCCTGGCAGACATCAACGACCCGGAGACCGGCCAGCCGGGCAACTGGACCGAGCCACGCGCATTCTCCGGGCTGATGAAGACGTACCTGGGCCCCGTCGATGACAAGGAAGGCCTGCACTACATGCGCCCGGAGACGGCGCAGGGCATCTTTGTTAACTTCAAGAATGTGATGACCTCGGCGCGCATGAAGCCACCGTTCGGCATTGCCAACGTGGGCAAGTCCTTCCGCAACGAGATCACGCCGGGCAACTTCATCTTCCGCACCCGTGAGTTTGAGCAAATGGAGATGGAATTCTTTGTCAAGCCTGGTGAGGATGAGCAGTGGCACCAGTACTGGATCGACGCCCGCCACCAGTGGTACCTCGACCTGGGTATTAACCCGGATAACCTACGCCTCTACGAGCACCCGCAGGAAAAGCTGTCCCACTACTCCAAGCGCACCGTGGACCTGGAGTACGCATTCCACTTCCAGGGCTCCAAGTGGGGCGAGCTTGAAGGCGTGGCTAACCGCACCGACTATGATCTGAAGACGCACTCCGAGAAATCGGGCGAGGACCTGAGCTTCTTCGATCAGGAGACCGGCGAGCGTTGGATCCCGTACTGCATCGAGCCAGCTGCTGGTCTGGGCCGCGCGATGATGGCCTTCCTCATTGACGCGTACCACGAGGATGAGGCACCGAACGCCAAGGGCGGCGTGGACACCCGCGTTGTGCTCAAGCTGGACCGCCGCCTGGCGCCGGTGAAGGTGGCTGTTCTGCCACTGTCTAAGAAGCCAGAGCTCGCTGGCCCCGCGCAGGAGCTGGCACAAACCCTGCGCCAGCACTGGAACATCGACTATGACACCTCTGGTGCGATCGGTCGCCGCTACCGCCGCCAGGACGAGATTGGTACTCCGTTCTGCGTGACCTACGACTTCGATTCGCTTGAGGATGGCGCCGTCACCGTGCGCGAGCGCGACACGATGGAGCAGGAGCGCGTGCCGCTCGCCGAGCTGGAGTCCTACCTGGCCGCTCGCCTCATCGGCTGCTAAGAGAGGTTTCACACGATGCACTATGTGAGCTGGGATCGCACCAACCGGGATGAGCCGAAGCTGCTTGCGGAGGCGGGACCGGAGGTGCTCGCCACCTTTACCCACGAGACAGCGCAGGTGGAGGGGGATACGTGGGATCTCATCACCACTCCCGAATCCGGTGCGGTGGCCAAGGACGGCTCCGGCCGTGAGATTGTGCGCGCCGATGGTTCCCTGAAGCGGGACAAACAGATCACCGTGCAGGTGGATGGTGCGCAGTACGTGATCGTGGGCGAAACATCGAAGAACTTCATCATCGACGATGCCGCCGGGCAGAAAGTTGCCCAGTTCACCAGCGACCACAATGGTGTGCGCAAAGCGATCCTCGAGTTCGAGGGTGAAACAACACTGCCATACACCCACATCGTGGCTTTGGCGTGGGTGTCCCGCTTGATGCTGGAAGCTCGCAAAATGCTCAACAGCACCGCGCTGATAGGTTTCTTGGTGTTCTTGAGCGTCTTCATCATCCTCGTCTGGATGATCGGCCCCTAAACCTCATGGTCGCGCTAACCAGCCCAGCAACATGGCGCGGGGATGAGCTTATCGACGTCTCCGGTGCCCCCTTAGCCACCTACTCAGCCCCAGACAACGCTTTGGATCTCACCGGCACTACCACGGGCGCTACACCGATCACCGTCGCCCATACCGCTGGAGCCATGCGCTGGGAGGTTTCTGGCACCACCACAGCGGGGGAGACCTGGACTGTTCGCACCCACGGTTTTGGCGTGCGCGTTCTCACCGCCCGCTGTGGTTCACGTACTTACCGGCTGGAACGTGCCGGGTACATGACAAAGAAGCGCACGGTCACGGATCTGGCTACGGGCGCCATCATCGCTGAAACGTCCCCGCGGGGTCTGCATAACCTTGCGGTCACGCCAACGGCAGCAGCATTTGCCGCGCCGTTGGCGGACATCGCGTTCATGTCGTGGGCGCTCACGCTCATTGATACGCCTGCGCGACAAACGCTGCGCTAGCCGGTTCTAGAAACTGCCACCACGGCCGTAGCCGCCGCTTCCGCCACCGAAGCCGCCCCCAAAACCGCCTCCGCCGCCAAAGCCACCTCCGCTGCTGCTTCCGCCACCTCCACCGAAGCCACCGCTGAGGATGGATCCCCACAGGACTGCATTGGCCATGGATTCGAAGGTCTGCGCGTTGCGCTGGCGGTTGTACTGGTCCACGTCATCCTCCGCAGCGCGACGGGCACGGCGGGCGGTGTCCGAGGCGGTACGGGCGAACTCGATGGCGCCCTTCGTGTCGGAAATGCGGCGGTTGCGTGCTTCCGCGTCCTGGCGCTGTGCTTCCGCGAGGAGGGTGCGGGCATGGGAGCCAATGATGCGGCCGCGGGACTGGATGAGGTCCTGGGAACTTTGAATCTGCGCGGCGGTGGCCTGCAGTTGCTGGTCAAGGAGCTGCAGTTGGCGCTGTTGGTTGGAGGCGGCGCCGCGGGCGCGCTCGATCTGTTCATCAATGTCCGCGTCGAGCTCAGTTAGTTCGGTGTACAGCGCCAACGGATCATTCTCGGGGCGGGTGCCCATCGCGTTGAGTTCCTTGTTTGCGCGGGCGGAAATAGCATCGAGGGCGGCAATATCAATGCGGGCGCCCTGCTGCGTGTGCTGCTTCAACTGTTCGATCTCACGAAGTTCATCGCGGATCTCCTGGATAAGTGCCGGCAGGTTCGTGCGGGCGGTAGTGATGTTGGTGTCCGCGTGCTCGATGGAGCTCAGGTTTGTATCGGCGACTTCGACGGCGTGTTGGGCGGCCCGAAGGACGTCGATAAGCGCGCCCTGCTGACCAGCAGGCTGGGCGGCGAGGCCACGCGCCTGCTCAAGTTGCTTTTCCGCCTCAACGATGGAACCAACCGCCACATCCACGTTGTGGGAAATAGATTCCAGCAGCGTGTCCGCGTAACGCTCCTGCAAGCTCTGCAGGGTGGCGCGGGCGGGCTCGATGCGTGCGCGCAGGTCCACGGTGCGCTGGAAAACCGTGTTGATTTCGTCGCTCGCCTTCATCAACACGCCACGCATCTGCTGGAACTCTTCAGAGCGATCCTTCAAAGCCTGGTCCGCCGTGCCGCAGGAAGAGATGATGTCAATGAGCATGGCGCGCTTCTCAGGCTCGGTTTCCGGGATCGCGTCGTAGAGACGCTGGTGGATACCGAATGCGCGCTGCAGAGCAGAGGTTGCCTGGTTCATTGCGGAGGTGAAGGGGCGCACGCGCTCCGCACCGAACTCTGAGGAAGCCACGGCGAGTTCTTCCTTGCCCAGGCGGATGGATTCATCCGTATGCACCAGGGTATCTCGTGCAAGTTCTTCTAGGGTGTGGGTGGGTAGGCGGCCCAGCGAATCAGTGTCGGCGGGGTTGACTTCGCGGGCTGCTTCGAGCTGCTTCTGGGAGGTTTTCTTGTTTTTGTTGCGCCCGTACAGCCAGAAACCGCCACCAGCCGCAGCGGCAGCACCCACACCACCGGCAACAAGACCAATGTCGGAGCTATCGCTGGAACCATTCACCGCAGTGATGGCATCCACACCCGCCTGGCCGTAATTGCCTTGGGTGAGCTGGTTGAACGCGCTGTCATACATCTTGTCGATGTCACTGGTGGGCCAGTCATCACCACCGTGTGCGTAGAAATCACGGTGCTCAGGGGAGATAGCAACAACGGCGGTGTTCGGGCCCTTGGCGTTTACCGCTTCCATAGCCCAGCCTTCTGCGCCTTCCGGGCCGAAGTTATTGGAGTAAACAACGTAGGCGTTGCGCCCCTTGTTGCGTTGCAGTTCTTGGATGGCGTTATCGATAGCAGTGATCTCGTCGCTGGACAGCACGCCTGCCTCGTCGAGGACCTTGTCGCGCAGATCGCTCGGTGACAGCACCGTCGCGGCGGGCGCTTGTGCCTGAATAGAGTCCATGACCGCCAAGGCCAGGGGGGCAGCAGATAAAGCAATCCCGCCGGCAAGAATTGGGGTAGCGAGAGCAATACGGATATAGCGCGAAGTCATGGCAATGAGACTACCAGCGTGTGCCTAGGACGAAACATGAAAACCGGTGCACGCAGACTCGCCACGATGCGTTTGCGCTCTTAGCGCGAAATCCGGTCTAGGCTCAGTAGCGCTATGACATACCAGTATGATTCGGCGGATTTCGCCCGCCGCGCGCCTGAGGGGGAGAAGGGGTCGCAGCTCGCCGGCGTTGATGAGTTGCGCGATGCGTTCGCGCGCGATCGGGCCCGAGTTCTGCATTCGGCGGCGCTGCGTCGTCTAGCGGATAAGACCCAGGTCGTGGGGCCGCGCGATGGGGATACCCCGCGGACCCGTTTGACTCACTCGTTGGAGGTCGCTCAAATTTCGCGCAGCATCGGCGCTGGCTTGGGGCTCAACCCCGACTTGTGTGAGATGGCTGGGCTCACCCACGATATTGGGCATCCGCCGTACGGTCACAACGGGGAGGTCGCGCTCAATGAGCTCGCTGCCGGGTGTGGCGGTTTTGAAGGCAACGCGCAAACGCTGCGCATCCTCACCCGCCTTGAGCCGAAGGTGCTTGTGCGCGCCCACTCCTTCGGCCTCAACCTCACCCGCGCCGCCCTCGACGCAGCCTGCAAATACCCGCGCACCCGCACGAACGCAGACGGCACGGTGAACCGCAAATACGGTGCCTACGACGAGGATGCTGCGATTCTCGCCTGGTTGCGCGAAGGCCACACTGATGACATGCCGCCGATGGAAGCGCAGGTCATGGACTGTTCTGACGATATTGCGTACAGTGTCCACGACGTTGAGGACGGCATTGTGTCCGGCCGCGTTGACCTGAAGGTGTTGTGGGACTTGGTAGAACTCGCAGCGCTTGCTGAGAAAGGCGCGGCCGCATTCGGTGGCACCGCCGATGAGCTTATCGACGCTGCCGCCCGCCTCCGCTCCCTCCCCATCGTCTCCGCCGCCGCCGATTTTGACTTCTCCCTCACCGGGTACGTGACCTTGAAGAAGATGACGTCTGAGCTGGTGGGGCGCTACGTCGGTGCGGTTATTGCCGCGACTTTGGCAGCCAATGACGGTCCGATCGGCCGGATGCACGGCCACCTTGTCATCCCACCGGAGGCTGACGCGGAGGTGCGCCTCCTCAAAACCGTGGCTGTCCTCTACGTCATGGACATGCCGGCCCACATCGCACGCCAAGATCGGCAACGTGACCGCATCATGCGGGTGTACTACTACCTCACCGCCGGTGCGCCCGGCACGCTGGACACCATGTTCGCCGCCTGGTGGAATGAGGCCAACAATGCTGCCGAGCGCCAGCGCGTGATCATCGACCAGATCGCCTCCATGACGGAGTCACGCCTTGAGCGCACCGCCAAGAAGGTCGCCTCCTTCGAGGGTTACTTCTAGGGACATGTTCGTAGACATGCCCTAGAAGAGAAACATGCCCTAGGAGAGGGATAAGAAAAGCTTCTCCAGCTTCTCCGCATCCACTGCCTCTGGGCCCTCATCGCGGTAGCACTGCTTCAGACCGGTAGCGATGAGGGAGTACCCGGCGCGGTCGAGCGCCTTCGACGCGGCGGCGAGTTGCGTCACGGCGTCCTCGCATTCCTCGCCGGATTCGAGCATGCGTATGACTGCGTCGATCTGTCCGCGTGCTCGCTTCAGCCGAGTGATAGACGGCTTAATGTCTTCGGGATTGAGCTTCATGCGGTTGCCTTTCCGTGCTTCCAGGTGAGATAGCCACCGTCCAGGTTAGCCACGCCGTAGCCCAGGTTGGTGAGCAGGCAAGCCGCATTGTGTCCACGCAAACCAACCTGGCAGTGAACGATGACATCGTCGTAGCCAGCGATTTCTGGGTGACGTTCGCGTAGTTCATCCAGCGGGATGTTCACTGCACCGGGGATGCCCCCGGCAGCAAACTCGCTTGGGGAGCGCACATCAACCAACAGTGCGCCTGCTGCCATCCGTTCGTCCAGTTCGTGCCACTGGAGGCTGCGCTCTCCGCGGCGCAGGTTGTCGTTGATGAATCCGGCGAAGTTCACCGGGTCTTTCGCCGAACCGAACTGCGGAGCGTAAGCCAGTTCTAGATCAGCAAGATCTGTTGCCGTTAGGCCAGCGCGCATGGCGGTAGCAATGACGTCAACGCGCTTATCTGCACCATCTTCGCCGACAATTTGGGCGCCGAGGATCGCATCCGTCTCCGCATCTACCACGAGCTTCATGTGCAGCTGTGATGCATCGGGGTAGTATCCAGCGTGATTGAGTGGGTGCAGATGAATAACACGCACCCGCTTTCCTGCCGCACGGGCCCGGCGTTCGTTCCAACCAGTAGATGCAGCCGCCAGACCAAAGACACCCACGATTGCGGTGCCTAACACGGGCATCGAAGCGGTCTCCCTGCCGGTGATCACATCGGCGACGATACGTCCGTGGCGGTTCGCCGTTTGCGCGAGCGGAACTAACGTTGCTTCGCCGGTGTGGAAGTCCGCCTTCGTAGCAGCATCACCCAGCGCGAAGATATGAGGATCAGAGGTGCGTAGCTGGCTATCCACCACGATGCCACCGTTGTCCGTCACCTCAAGCCCTGCATTTCTGGCCAACTCACTCGCCGGACGGACCCCCACAGCAGCCACAACAACGTCGGCGGGGATCTCCTCACCCGAGCTCAAAACGATGCCCGTCTCTGTGATCTCCTGTGCCTGTGCGTTGGTGCGCACCTGCACGCCGTTGTCTTCCATACGCAGGCGGACAAGTTGCGCCATCTCCGGATCAAGCGGACTCAGGATCTGCGGGCCGGCCTCCACGACCGTGGTGTTCAGACCGCGATGCCGGAGGTTTTCTGCCAGTTCAAGGCCGATAAAGCCACCACCGATGATGACGGCAGACTTCTTGCCTTTAATTACTTCAACAATGCGATCCACATCTTCAACCGTGCGCAGCGTCAGTGCCCGTTCGATGCCTTCGATCGGCGGCATAAACGGGGTCGCGCCGGGGGAAAGCACCAGCTCGTCGTAGTGAATGGAATCCCCGGCATCTGTGGTCACTGTTTTCGCAACACGATCGATAGACACTGCCCGAGTCTTCACACGGACATCAATATTGAAGCGTTGCTTCAGCGCTTCCGGGGTCTGGAGCAACAGCGCGTCACGTTTCGTAATCACACCACCCGCGTAATACGGCAGGCCACAGTTAGCAAAAGAAACGTACTCGGAGGCCTCCAGAACAATGATCTGGCGGTTCTCGTCATTGCGGCGAAGGCGAGTCGCGGTGGACATGCCACCGGCAACGCCACCGATAATCACGGTCGTGGGGGTAGTCATATTCGAAGAATCTCCTGTGATGAAACGGCGTGGGTGGTGGGGCTAGCCAAACAGTCGGCCAAGGAATCTCTGCTTCTTCGGGGCGTTGTTGTCGCGAGGGCAGGTGCACCACTGGCCCGGTGCCACGCTGGCTTTCACCTCATCGATGTGGCTGCCACAGCCTGCCCAGGTAGTTTTTCCGCAAGATTTGCATTGCACGGGACGACACATAGTTCTCTCCTTAGGTTCAGGTATACCCAGTAGGGTATACGTGCAACATATACCCTAGGGGGTATCTAGTGCAAGAGGAAGACACACAACGGCCCCTGGTAGGGGCTACTTAATCCGTGAAAGCAAGATTCCTTCGTTGTCGAAGACGTGGAGCAATGCGGCGGTCAATTCCTCGCAGACGCGCCAATTTGCTACCACCAAACGGCTCACCTGGGTTTCTCGGAGCAGATCAGCGAGGGCGTCGAGGTTGCGCGGTACTGGGCGGGCGTCGGTAAGGTCTTCGTCGTCGTAAACTGCAGCGATGATCCCGAGACCGAGGTCTGCAATGGAATAGACCGGTCGGACAAGAACGACGGTATGTGCTGGTTTACGCATCAATCGACATCCATTTCGCAGAACGATTCGTAGTGGTCATCGGTGTAGTAGTACACGTCCGGATCCGTTTCAGTGCCACCGCCGGTGACAATGCGACGTGCACCGCGGTGATTCACACCGGGTGTAGTCACGGTGTACTCGCGGTAGTAATCGGAATTCTCTCGGGGTAAGACCTGCTCGTAATTGCCAAAGTGGCGGCCGTCGTTGGAGGGGTAGTCGAAGGGGCCGCCGGAGTGGATGTCGCGGATGAGCTCTGTTGCTTCTTGTGGCACAGACGTGCACTCACTGATCGTGCTGCTGTTTTCAGTGGTGTTGACGAGTTTTGCGCTCTCGGGATTGTGAACGGTGGAATAGACCGTGGATACAAGCGTGATCAGAGCGATGATCAGGATGAAAGGCAGAGTCAGCGAATGGTTCTGACTGTCGCCGTCAGTAGACATACGTTCATTCAAGCACACGGGGGCTGTAGGATGTGCGCCATGGCTAGGGGCAGAATTCCGGATAGTGACATCGAGGCTATCCGTGAGCGCGCCAACATCGCGGACATTGTCGGGGAGTATGTCCAGCTCAAGCCGGCGGGGCACGACTCTTTGAAGGGGTTGAGCCCGTTCAAGGATGAGAAGACGCCGTCTTTCCATGTGCGCCCGGCGCGTGGGTACTACCACTGTTTCTCCACGGGAAAGGGCGGCGATGTCTTTTCCTTCATGATGGAAATGGAGCAGCTCAGCTTCCCTGAAGCGGTCGAAGCCGTCGCTGAGGAGATCGGCTACCACATCAACTACCAGGGTGGATCCACTGGTGCGCGTGATGTGAAACCTGGGACACGTGCGCGTTTGTTGGCTGCGAATAAGGCTGCGCATGAGTTTTACCGTGAGCAGCTGGAAAAGCCGGAAGCAGAAGTGGGGCGCCGCTTCCTGCTTGATCGGGGCTTTGACCGCGAGACTATCCACCACTTTGAGTGCGGTTACGCGCCGGATGGTTGGGATACGTTGACCAAGCACCTGCTCCGCAAAGGCTTTGATGCGCAGGAACTGCAGGAAGCGGGACTGTCCACGATGGGGCGGCGAGGGCCGATTGATAAGTTCCGGCGTCGTTTGTTGTGGCCGATCAAGGATGTTGCTGGCAACGTGATTGGTTTTGGGGCTCGCAAGCTTTTCGACGATGACCAAATGGGCAAGTACATGAACACCCAGGACACGATGCTGTACCACAAGTCCAAGGTGTTGTTTGGTCTGGATTTGGCTAAGAAGCACATCGCTCAAGGCCACCAATGCGTGGTGGTTGAGGGGTATACCGACGTCATGGCCATGCACGCCGCGGGTATTAAAACCGCCGTGGCTGCTTGTGGCACTGCCTTTGGTAAGGACCACATGAGCATCATTCGACGCCTCATGCTGGATGACAATTACTTCCGGGGCGAGCTGATCTACACCTTCGATGGTGATGAGGCTGGCCAGAAGGCAGCGATGCGTGCCTTTGAAGGCGACCAGCAGTTCACTGGACAGTCGTTTGTCGCCGTCGCGCCGGACGGGATGGACCCGTGTGACCTGCGCATGTCTAAAGGTGATTCCGCGGTGCGGGACCTGGTGGCAAGCCGGATTCCCATGTTTGAGTTCGTTATCGAGTCCTTGCTGAAGGACTATTCTCTCGATACCGCGGAGGGCCGGTTGCAGGCGTTGCGACGCACGGTGCCTGTAGTAGCGCAGATCCGGGACACCCCTTTGCAGACGGAGTACGCCCGCCAGCTCGCCGGTTGGGTTGGGTGGCCGGACCCAAATGAAGTGATCCGACAAGTGCGCGCTGAGGCGAAAAACCCCAAGGCACCGAAGCATCCGTCGTGGGAGCCGGCTGCCCCGCAACAGCAACAGCCTGCGCCAGGCCAGGCAGCATTCGTACTGCCTCATCCAGAGGACCCACGCCTGTGGGCGCAGCGCGAGGCTCTCAAGGTGGCATTACAATACCCCGGTGCCGTGGGCAGCTACTTCGATGGCATTAACCCTGATGCGTTCACTCACCCGGCGTATCGTGCGGTGCGTGACGCCATGGGCAAGGCCGGCGGAACCTCCAACGTGACCGCTGAATCATCGGGTGGTCAGTGGATTACGCGGGTGTCCGAGGAGATGCTCAACGAAGCTGGCCGCAATTTCGTTTCGGAACTGGCAGTGGAAGATATCCGCGCAGAGGACCCCGTAGCGTACGCCGATTCGGTTCTATCCCGCCTGCAGGAAGTCCGCGTGGGCAACCAGATTGCTCAACTGAAATCCCAATTGCAGCGCATGCGCCCCAGTGATGATGAGATGGCGTACAACGCGCTGTTCTCCGACCTGGTTGCGCTGGAACAGGCGCGCCGGGAACTCAACGAGCGGGCGTTCCGGGGCTAAAGAGTCCGGGCTAGCTTTAAGATCGACCCCATGACCATCCTCGTCCTAGACCCCCGGTGGCCTGACTTGATTCCCCTGGCTGCCGTTGATCGCTTTGAAGGCCCAATTTCGTACACGGATGATGTGCCGGTTTCGGTTCGGCGGAATCTGGGGGACATTGATGTTGCTGAATCCGCGGAGGGCATCTTGGTCACCACTGATGCTAATGTCCCGGTGGTGCAACAGCGTATTAAGGCGGGGGAGGGGGTCATCGAAGCGTCGTCCCTCATGGATCCGCTCTACCGGGCTCAGCGCGTCATGCATGAGGCCCGTGCCCGCGGCGAGTGGGAGCAGGCGCAAACGCACACGAGTCTGCTTGAGTATCTTGAGCAGGAAACTCAAGAACTCATTGATGCGGTGCGGGGTAATGACAGTGATGAGGAGTTGAAGAAAGAACTGTCCGATCTTCTCCTTCAAGTCTTGTTTCATGCGGAGCTTGCAACGGAGCGTGGTGCGTTCACGTTCGCTGATGTGGCGGAGGCCTTCGTGAAGAAGATGGAAAATCGCGCGCCTTATCTTTTCGACGGCTCGACGGGTACGGTTTCCGTCGATAAGCAAGACCGGCTGTGGGAAGAAGGCAAGCGCAAAGAGAAAGCTGCTAAATAAGCAATCCCCTGGGGTGAAGAGGTCCTTTCGGACAGACAGGTGCGTTGCTTCAGGGGCACGTATTGACACTGGTGTGGCGCACGTGAATATTGTTGCTTCAATCTTCTGGCGGGGACACACTCTTGGTCCCGCTTTGCTGCGGGTTGGTCAGAATGTCGCTCTGGGACTGTAGAGTGAGCCACCGTGACAGCACCCAGATTTCAGCCACGGCGACGCCGCAGAAGGCGCGCAGGCAACCCTGCACGCGGCTGCGGTTGTGGCGCTGTGCTTGCTGTGCTCATGGTGATGGTGTTGGTCATCGCGCTGACCTTCTGGGTGATCAGCTTGCTCGATATTGATGCCCCGGGTTCGCGGCGTCAGCCAGTGCCGACGGATATGCCGCCGGCGGCAGCGACTTCACCGCCGGCCGTCAATATTCATGGCCCTGGTCGCACTGCTGATCTGCTCGCGGAGTGGGCAGAGCCGATCGCGGACGCCATTAACATCAACCCGCAGGCCGTGCGCGCCTATGGCAACGCCGAACTCATTGCGGCTGAAGCATGGCCAGGCTGCAACCTGCACTGGAACACCCTTGCAGGGATCGGGTGGGTGGAAACCCGCCATGGCACATATTCAGGGAAGCTTTTCGACGGTACTGAGCTCGACGCCACCGGCGTCGTCGTCCCGCCAATCATTGGACCTGCTCTTGATGGCACCCAAGGGTTCGCCCGGATTCTGGACACGGACAACGGGCACTATGACAATGACACCGAGTTTGATCGTGCCGTCGGCCCGATGCAGTTTATTCCCGAGTCCTGGAATCGTTTCGGGCGTGACGCCAACGGCGATGGATACGCTGACCCGCAACAGATTGACGATGCTGCGCTGGGCGCGGCAAATCTACTGTGTAGTGGCGGGAGGGACCTGAGTACCGAGGAAGATTGGCAATCCGCGATCTTGGGGTACAACCATTCCTATGACTACCTCGCTCGCGTGCGAGACGCCGCTGCGAACTATGCGTTGGGGCAAGCGGCACATAGATAAGTATTGGCGTTACGTAGCAGCCTATTCCTCCGTACAATTGGAGGTGGCCAATCCACCACTGATGTAAAAGGAGACATTCCAAGTGGCTGACATCATGCTGACGTTCGCCCGTGAGATCCTGGACTCTCGCGGTAACCCCACGGTTGAGGTCGAGGTCTTCCTCGAAGATGGTTCCCACGGTATTGCTGCGGTTCCGTCCGGTGCCTCTACAGGCGAGCATGAGGCGCACGAACTGCGCGACGGCGATGACCGCTACGGCGGCAAGGGGGTACAGAAGGCTGTCACCAATGTCAATGAGACTATTGCGGACGCTATCGCTGGCATCGAAGCCGATGATCAGCGTGTGCTGGACCTGACCATGATTGAGCTTGACGGCACGGATAACAAGAGCAATCTGGGCGCCAACGCCATCTTGGGTGTTTCCATGGCTGCGGCGAAGGCTGCTGCAGATTCCGCTGCTCTCCCTCTGTACCGCTACATCGGTGGCCCGAACGCGCACATCCTTCCGGTGCCGATGATGAACATTCTTAACGGTGGCGCACATGCTGACTCCGGCGTGGATGTGCAAGAATTCATGATCGCCCCGATTGGTGCTGAAACCTTCACTGAGGCACTCCGTCAGGGTGCTGAGGTCTACCATGCGCTGAAGTCCGTGATTAAGTCGAAGGGGCTATCCACGGGCCTGGGCGATGAGGGTGGCTTCGCCCCGTCTGTTGGTTCCACGAAGGAAGCGCTGGACCTCATCGTTGAGGCTATTGAGAAGGCTGGCTACAAGCCGGGCGAAGAAGTCGCTCTGGCGCTCGACGTCGCTTCCTCCGAGTTTTATGAGAACGGCACCTACAACTTCGAGGGCGGCCAGCACAGCGCCGAGGAAATGGCCAAGGTCTACGCCGATCTGGTGGAGAACTACCCGATCGTGTCCATTGAGGACCCGCTGGATGAAAACGATTGGGAGGGCTACACTAAGCTCACCGCTGAGATCGGTGACAAGGTGCAGATTGTGGGCGATGACTTCTTTGTTACCAACCCGGAGCGCCTTGCCCGCGGTATTGAGCAGAACGCAGCAAACGCTCTTCTGGTGAAGGTGAACCAGATTGGTACTCTCACCGAGACATTCGATGCTGTGGAGCTTGCACACCGCAACGGCTACCGCACCATGATGTCACACCGTTCTGGTGAGACTGAGGACACCACCATTGCTGACTTGGCTGTGGCTCTGTCCTGCGGCCAGATCAAGACTGGTGCACCGGCACGCTCTGAGCGTGTGGCTAAGTACAACCGCCTCATCCGCATTGAGGAGGAGCTCGGCCCAGCAGCTGTGTACGCAGGACGCGCTGCTTTCCCGCGGTTCAATTAATCCACTGAGAGTGAAGGATCTGACATCCTCGCCCGCATGGCACTCCTAAAGTGCCAGGTCGCGGAAATGGGAGGGTCAGATCCTTCACTCTTCCCATCTATGCGCACGTCGCACCGGGAAGAGTACCTGACGGCGGGTAGACTACTCAGTCACTATGGCCACATCACGCACACCAGGCACGCGCCGTCCGCGCAGTAACAAGCCACGCATCAAGGTGCCCACCACCGTCCCTGTGGCTAGCCGTGATGCCGCCGCCCGACGGGCCGCCGCAGCGCCGAAGCGTAAACGCGTGGAAATGCTGAAGGGCGATATTTTAGGTGTGGCCGTCCTTATTACTGTTGTGCTGATTGTCCTTATCGCAATTGCGGTTCCGCTGCGTAATTATTACTCGGGGCGTACTGAGATTGCGCGGCTAGAAGCATCGATTGAAAACAAAAAAGAACACAAGTCTGATCTGCAGGAGCAGCTGGAGCGCTACACCGATCCGGAGTACGCCAAACAGGAGGCGCGGCGTCGCCTGGGCATGATGGAACCCGGAGAAACAGCCTGGCGCATCATTGATCCCCGCATGGATGTGGATCACCTCACCACCGGACGCATAGACGAGATTGATCCGGATACTCCCTGGACCACCATCCTGTGGGACTCACTGCGTGAAGTGCCGGAAGCGCCGGTATCACCAGAAGAATCACCAGCTGAGGAGTCCGCCTCGGAGCCTGTGGAACAATAGCGGGCATGGATGCGCATGGGTGTGATTTGGAAAGGGACCTGGGGGTCGTCGAGAAGCAATTAGGGCGCAGGCCACGTGGTGTGATTGAGATTTCTTACCGCACGCCCGATGGGCAGCCAGCTGTGGTGATGACGGAGCCGAAGCTTGAGGATGGAACGCCTTTTCCCACGCTGTACTACCTCACTGATCCGCGTTTGACGGCGGAGGCCTCCCGGCTGGAGGTGGCTCAGGTGATGAAGTGGATGGAAGCCCGGTTGAACGCGGATGCGGAGCTGAAGGCGGATTATGAGGCCGCCCACCGCCACTACCTGGACAAACGCAATGCCATCCACGATTTAGGTACAGAATTTTCTGGTGGCGGCATGCCGGACCGTGTGAAGTGCCTGCATGTTCTCATTGCCTATGCGCTGGCGGAGGGGCCAGAGCGCCTGCGTCTGGGGACGGAGGCCGTGGCGCTGGCAGCAGATCACGGCAACTTGCGCGGCACGGCGATTCCGGCAGGCTGGCCGACGCTCAAAGACTTAGGCATCGAGGATGCCTTGGAGCAAGCCGCCGCTTACCAGGGAGAGAAATAATGCCTGTCGTCGCCGGCGTTGACTGTGGTACGAACTCGATCCGCTTGCTCATCTGTTCAGTGGGGCCGGACGGTGTGCTGCGTGAGATCACGCGCGAAAACACAATTGTTCGTCTAGGGCAGGGCGTAGATGCATCAGGGCACCTGCACCCTGATGCCATCGCGCGGACACGTGAAGCGCTCGCGGGGTATGTGGACAGGATGGCTGCCGAAGGCGTGACCGCCGTCCGGATGGTGGCCACGTCCGCTACGCGTGACGCCAGCAACCGCGACGAGTTCTTCTCCATGACCGAGGAGCTGCTCGGCCGAATCCAGCCGGGTGCCGTCGCGGAAGTGATCAGCGGGGAAGAGGAGGCTGCGCTGTCCTTCGCCGGTGCCACGGTGGATATTGACTCCGCTCGCGGTCCCTTCTGCGTGATTGATCTTGGTGGTGGTTCGACGGAATTCATCGTCGGCACGAGTGCGGGTGCAATTTCCGGTGCATACTCCACTCAGATGGGGTGCGTCCGCGTCACGGAGCGCATCATGAGCAGCGACCCAGCCACGCCCGAAGAGATTCACAATGCCCGCCTGCTTATCGACGAAAAAATCACCCAAGCAGCCTCCCACGTGCCGCTTGGCGAGGCAGTCACCCTTGTGGGGTGCGCGGGAACATTCACCACACTGTCCGCGCTGGCTCAGGGGTTGAATGAGTATGACCCGGAAGCGATTCATATGTCCGAAATCAGCTTTGACCGGATGCGGGAGGCCACCGCGACGCTATTGACCCAAACAGCAGAGCAGCGCAAACTGAACCCCGTTATTCACGCGGGCCGCGCCGATGTCATTGGTGCTGGCGCCGTGATTGTTGAGCAGCTCATGGCTGCCTTTGAAGATTTCTCTGCTGGCCGGATTCAGTCCTTCATCATCAGTGAGAAAGACATCCTCGACGGAATCGTGGCCGGACTGGTGTAACTGGGGGATTAATCTTCGTCCGGCTCGTAGATTTGCGGCTCGTTCGTGTCCACGGATTTGCCGCGAGCACGGCCACGGCCCTTGCGCAGATCCTTCACCTCACGCATACGCGGATCCGGGTCGAGCGAATTTGCAATCGCCTTCCGTGTTGAACGGAGCGCCTGCTGTGTCACAGGGGAATTGACCACCTTCTGCGTGGTGTTCACGATCTGGTGGTAGCGCTTACGCCCCGCCTTCGTACCAAAAACATATCCGGCTGCTGCTCCGACGACGAACTGGATCATGGCCACGAGCCTACCGGTTCGACAGCATCATGTGAGTAGCGGGGGAGAAAAGACAAAACCCAGCGCGGTGAGGCGCTGGGTGGAAGTGCTCCCGCAACTGGGCTCGAACCAGTGACCCTTCGATTAACAGTCGAATGCTCTGCCAACTGAGCTATGCGGGATTAAATTTTCGTTCACAGCCTTGGATCAAACCGTGTGCCGTGCAACGAACTGATACTCTAGCGTCTTTCTTCACAAGGTGACAAATCGCCAGCGTGTGCCCAATATTCGGGCCCTCGTTGGGGGATGAGGGCGGCACGGTTATACTCAATCATCGCGATGCTTAGTGGGGGAGTTTCTACGAAGTTCTCCTGCTTAGCTGCGAGGGGCTATAGCTCAGTCGGTTAGAGCCGCGGACTCATAATCCGTTGGTCGCGGGTTCGAGCCCCGCTGGCCCCACAGATTTACTTAGCACCCACTTTTCGGTGGGTGCTTTTTCAATGGGCGCTTATCAACCTTTTACTTGAACCGGAACGCTATCCAATGCTCCCATGTCAGAGCCAATAGTTTACACTTTGAGTATTCTTGTCACATGGTTTATCCATGCAACACACAGAATGTGCTGACCATTACGTGGCAGCGCTTCTTACCGACCTATTGGAGAAATAAGTGAAGAAAATTTTCCGCAAAACAGTTGCGGGCCTAGCAGCCAGTGCCCTTGCTGCCGGAGCGCTCACCGCCCCGCAAGCAACGGCAGAAGAACCCAAAACAACCGACGTCAACCTCCCGCTGGCGTGCTACGTGTACCCGAAGGGTCGCGCTGCCGGGCTGAGAACGTCTCTTGATTTCGGCAATGACTTTGCATTGTCGATGAAGGCGACTGCCCCCGAGACCGTCGAGGTCGGCGACGAATTTGAGTACGTCATCGATCCCGGAACCGTTGTGCTTCCAACCGAGATGAAGGCGCTGGGGCAGACAGTGGAAGCCAAGTACATCTCCCAGGCGAACCTATGGATCGACCTGCCTGACAACGTTGAACTAATTTCTTTCGACTACGACAAGACAACCCCGTTGAAGTTCAACGTGCTGCAGGACGGCAACCGTCTCCGTTTCGTTGGCGAGAATCGACACGCCAAGTCCCATACCGTTGGGCCTGTAGGCTTCACCGGAAAACCCGTTGGCGACAACCCTGCGGAATGGGAGCCCGGTGGATTCTTTGGGAGCAATGAGGCTCGCTGGTTTTACGGTGGCGCTCAGTTCAATGCTGGGGACACTAAGAGGGGCAAGTTGCCAAAGGTGACTTTGAAGCTCAAAGCCACCGGCGCTCCTGGTAGCACCGCTCAAGCGACAATCCGGAATGCTGATGCGAAGAACAATCCGCCAGAAGCATTTGTCCAAGGGCTTCTGAACGGCATGATTCTTGGGAAGACATTCAACGGTATGGCTCGCTGCGGCCTTTCCGAGTACTACACAGGTAAAGGCGCTATGAAGGTGCCGGCTGGTGCATTCCCCGCAGTGACAATCGTCGAAAAGCCGGAACCGACCCCAGAGCCGTCGCCGGAACCATCTCCGGCAGAGTCGACCACCTCCGAGTCCGAGCCGACCAAGGAGTCTGAGACGTCGACGAAGGAAACGAAGCCTACTGAGGAGCCGAAACCGTCTACTACGAGCACTGAGCCGACATCGACGACCGCGAAGCCGTCTACTACGAGCACTGAGCCGACGAAGGAGCCGGAATCGACCAAGGAGTCTTCTACACCTACTAAGGAACCGGAGCCGTCGAAGGAATCCGAGACACCGACTGCTGACACGACGACTTCCAAGGAGTCTGAGACGTCCACGAAGGAGACGAAGCCTTCCGAGGAATCGGAAACATCAACGACCGAGCCGACCAAGGAATCCGAGTCGACGAAGGAAGCGAAGCCTACTGAGGAGCCGAAGCCGTCTACTACGAGCACTGAGCCGACGAAGGAGCCGGAATCGACCAAGGAGTCTTCTACACCTACTAAGGAACCGGAGCCGTCGAAGGAATCCGAGACACCGACTGCTGACACGACGACTTCCAAGGAGTCCGAGACGTCGACGAAGGAAACGAAGCCTTCCGAGGAATCGGAAACATCAACGACCGAGCCGACCAAGGAGACTGAGGCGTCCACGGAAACCACTACTACGACGACGCCAAACCCGCAGAATGGCTCGTCGAATTCCAGTGATGGTTCGTCCTTCTTCGGGATGTCTTCGGATCCAGTGATGAGGGGATTGTATGTTGCCTTCTGGGTTGCGTTGGGGCTAATCGGTTTGACTGCGTTTGGTAACTGGCTGAAGCAGAACTGCGACTTCAAGTGGCCGTTTTAAACCACTGGTCCCGTGATGGAGGCGATGGTATTTGCCAGCAGTGCTGTGAAGAAGGGCACTGAGTCGGGGTAGATGTACTCGTGGCGGGCGTGCGCGCCCGCGCCACCGGCGCCGAGTCCGCAGACGACGGGAACGCCGATGGCGGAGATGAAGTTCGCATCGGAACCGCCACCGACGGCGATGCCCTGCAGGTCAGCGTGGTCAAGCAGAGTGGCTTGGGTTTTGAGGAGTTGGAACAGGGCTTCGGTACCGGCGGTGTGCTGCATGGGAGGGCGGTTCCAGCTGCTCTTCACGGCGATGGACACGCGGGGGTCGGAGGGGGTGATGGAGGCTAGGGCGGCGTCGATACGCTCTGTTTCCTCCGGAATCCAATGGCGGACGTCGATTTTCGCGGAAGCTGTACCCGCGACAACATTGGCGCTCGATCCGCCGGTGATGACGCCGACGTTGACCGTCGTGCCCTTGTTTGGGTCGCCGAGCTTCGCGGCTTCGAGACAGAATTCCATCAAGGCGATGATGGCGCTGGCACCCTTCTCCGGCTCGAGGCCAGCGTGCGCCTCAATCCCAGTGGCCGTGATGGTGATATCGCCGATGCCTTTGCGGGCCACCTTCACATTCCCATCCACGCTTGCTTCCAGGACGAATGCGGCATCCGCGCCGCGGGAGACATCCTCGATGATGTGTTGAGAGGCGGGGGAGCCGATTTCCTCGTCGCCGTTGAAAATGTAGGTGACGTCTGGGTGGGGGAGGCCGGCGCTACGAAGCAATTTGAGCGCCCATATGCCCTGCGTGAGCCCGATCTTCATGTCGAACAAGCCCGGTCCAGACAGTCGTTCACGCGTGTCCTCATGGGGCGGCGGATTCCACGCATCCACCGTTCCCGCAGGCCACACCGTGTCATAATGTCCCGCAATCACCACACGGCCCGGTGAGGTGCCACGATACGTGCGCACCACGATGTCACCGTACTCGCCGCCGCTGAAACGCTCCTGCTCATCGGGGGCACCAAGTCGCTTATCGACGACCCCCAGCAACCCCTCCAGCCCCTCATCTAGCCCCGGTTTATCAAAGCTGTACGTCTCCATGTTCACTAGCGAGAAGGCATCCGCGAGCATGTCATCGATTGCTTCCTCGGCGGCGGACAAAGGCAGGCGTGGATTCTGTGCTGGATTCATCATGGAATCGATTGTGCCAGCGTTGGAAGCTTCTGGATCCCACTCCTGCTCTCTCTACTCTCCAGAATCGTGCACAGCTCCTATTAAATGCCGAGGAATGCCACGAACACCGGGAAGTTAGGCGCACAGAT